>JANMPK010000273.1:0-4544 GCA_031369825.1 Sphingomonadales bacterium | reverse complement strand
ACGCGCTTGAAATGGTCAATATCGACCAGGATCAATGTCCAATTGCTGTTGTGCTCAAGCAATTTTCTAAGGAACGCACGGCGGTTGAGAAGGCCGGTCAACGGATCTGTATCGGCCATCAGCATTGCATTTGCCTCGGCAATTTCCGCCCGGTCACGGGCCTGTGCCAGCATACGGACGCGGTGGCCGATTGCCAGAGAACTTACTAAAGCTTCAAAAGCCAATCCTAGCAAAGTGCTGTTTTCAATAAGTACATGATATGGAAGCATACCAAAACCGTGCAGCATTCGCGCTGCAACCGAAACAATCGGTCCAGACCACGCGATCAGGAAATAGCGGAGAAGTGGATCATTTTGTTGCCACGCTGTCCATAAATAAGCGCAGAACAGAAACGGCATTGGCAAGAAACCAAGCATATAAATCTGGTCCAATGCTCCGATAAAATTGGGTGCGACGGCGGCATAGAATATTGAATAAGTCGACATCGCGGCCGCGTGGACGATGGTTGCTCGCACGAGCCACTTTGGAATGCTTGACGCTTCAAAGAAATAACGAATGAAGATCAAGCCCGTGCTGGCCGATAGTGCTAGCAATGGAATAGTGATGCGCAGCCGGTCACTACCCGACATTCCGCTAACGACATAATGTACCGCACCCGATGTGAAAAAGGCATAGGCCATCATCGCGGCGACCATAGAACAATAAGCCAGCAGGAATTTTTCCCGCATCGCGCGCCATAGCGCAATATTGTAGACCAATAATGCAATGCACAATCCGACAAAGCCGGCATATAGTACCGCCATCCCCATTTCATACCGGATCGCGTCTTCGGCGACGGATAGCTGGGGAGCCAACATAACGCCGCGAATGATCGCCGATTGATTGACACGTGCGACCAGCATGGAAATGGGCGAATCATGCCTTTTAATTGGCAAAACGACGGTAGCACCAAGCCGCATCGGGCCGATTTTTTGCGTCAAATCAGGCTGGTAATATTGCGTGTGCCCATCAGCGTGAATGGCGGTGATTTCGAAACCTTTATCCCACAGGCTAGCAGTGCGGAATATTAGCCCCTGATCGTTCGAATGCGCTGAAGCCGGAACCGACATCCGCACCCAGTAATCACCGGGCGGGAGTGAGCTTTGCGGTGTAGTGCAATCAAAACGCCTAGCATCGCTTGCGATGGTGGCAACAGTTTCTCCGGGCCTGACCTGGGTGACGCAAGGGACAAGGTCTGTGGTCTTCGCTTGCACCGCACTGGCCGAAAAAAAGGCAACGAAAACCAGCACATAAAAAGCCGCTAACTGGCGATATCTGGAGATGAATTTGCCCCGCACCCGCATTGACTAGGCGGCTATGGTAAAATTCCCCTTAAGCATCAGGCGTAAATGCGCTGGGCCGCATGTAAAAACTAACCCGTTACGCTACTTGCCTCTGCTTCGGCGATCAGCGCGCCGTCGATGGCTTTGGCCGCTTTGTATGCAGGACGCTGGCGGATGCGTTCGGCATAAGCGACGATTGCCGGGCGGGCGGGGATCGATCCGAACTGGATACCCCAATCGGCCTGCGCCCCCACATAGATGTCAGCCGCCGTAAAGCGCGCGCCGCAGATATAGTCACGTCCGGTGAGCGCCCCTTCAAGGACATCTACAACTCGGTCGTAATTGCCATAGCCGAACATCATTTCCTTTTCAGGGGCAGGGTCAAATCCCATAGAATGATTGGTCACAGCCGCCTCGATTGGCCCGGCGGCAAAGAACAGCCAGCGGTAATAATCTGCGCGTTCGTCCGCCGTGGGTTGCAAACCGGCTTCGGGGAAAGCGTCGGCCAGATACGCACAGATTGCTGCGCCTTCGGTAACGACTTTGCCGTCATGGACAATCGCCGGAACCTTACCCATCGGGTTGATCGCCAGATATTCTGCGGCTCTCATACTGGTGCCATATTCGAGCAGATGCTGTTCATATTCCGCCCCCGCCTCGTGCAGCGCCCAGCGCGCAATCTGGCCGCGCGACATCGGGTTGGTGTAGAAATCTACTTTGGACATACTGTGTTCCTTAGGCCATGCTGATATAGTCGCGCATCGCGGCGGCTTCGGCCTCGATCTTTTCGATGCGGTGTTTGACAAGATCACCGATTGAAACAAAGCCCGTCAGCCGGTCGTTTTCGACCACCGGCAGATGCCTGATCCGGCGTTTTGTCATCATCGAGAGCGCCGACAATATCGCGGTGTCGGCGGTGACGGTAATCGCAGGCGCGGTCATCACTTCGCCTACGGTCTTTGCCAAAAATGCCGAGCCATGTTTGGCCACGCCGTAAACAATATCGCGCTCCGAAAAGATACCGACCACCGCGTCGCCGTCAACCACCGGCAATGCGCCGATGCGGTGTTCGGCTAGCCGTATCACCACTTCGCCGACGCTTTCATGCTGTTGCGCGGTAAAAACGCTGTGCGGTGCACCCGATAATATTGCTGCTATGGTCATCGCTCTCTCCCTCTATCGCCTTCTCCATATGCCGCTTATAGCATAATGCCCGCATAGGAAAAAATATGACTCGCCATTCACGCCTTGATGACCCTGACTATAGCGGCTTTGCATGGGGCCGCTACTGGCGATTAATGCGCTGGATGTTGGCATTCACGGTTGTGGTCACTGTCGGGGTGCTGGGTATATTCTACAGCCAATATGGCATGATCTCGATCCACTTTTATATCGCCACTGCGGGCGCGATTGTCGCTTCGCTGCTGCTGACATCCTCGCTGATGGGGCTGGTGTTCCTGTCGAGCGGATCGGGGCATGACGAGGCGATTGAAGACCCGTTTGCAGAAGAGGCCGACCGTGACTGAAGGCATACGCAATTTACCATCGCGCAACGACCCGATCTTGCGCGTCGTTCCCGGGCCCGCCGACATCAACTCCAATGGCCATATCTTTGGCGGCTGGGTGCTGGGCGTGATGGATCAGGCCGGCGGCATCGTCGCCGGGCGTGTGTCGCAAGGGCCGTGCGCGACAGTCGCCATCGAGAAAATGGAGTTCATCGCGCCGATCCTGCTGCGCGACATCATATCGGTCTACGCCTCGCTCGAACGGCGCGGGCGGACGTCGATGGGTATCCGCATAGAGGTGATCGCAACAAGGGCACGCGGGCAGCAGGAGGTGAAGGTGACTGAGGGGCTGTTCACCTTTGTGGCACTGGATGAGCAGCACCGGCCCCGTGAGTTACCGACAGCCTAGCCTTCTTCCAGCTTCATTTCATAATAAAGCGTGGCGTCCCCATTGGCGGGTAAGGTTGCCTTCCACGTGGGCACACCGTCGATTTTCTGTATGCTTTTGGGGCTGCCGAGCAGCTGATAAGGAATTTCGACCTCGACGTTGACCGGAGAATTCCGCGCGTTGGTAACATCAACCTTCCAACGCTGACGTTTGGATTTTTCCGAGATGCGGGTGACGCTGATCTGCACATCGCTCGAATTGCCGACGCGCATTTCGATTTCATCACCGATTGCACGGTCGGTGAGCGCGCTCTCGCCAGTGATAAGCGGGCCATATTTGCTGTCCTCGAAGATCATCACCTGGCCCTGTGGCATCGGCAAGCCGAGGCCCTTTTCGGTGCGGTTTTCGCTGCGGAGCATGAAGGCCATCGGCTGGCTATCCTCGCTGAAATTATCGACATTGGCGGCGTAATAATGTTCGAACGCGGCGCCGGGTTTGACCAGCATCGCCACCTGTTTCTGACCCTTGGCGTTGACCGTGACGGGTTCGGGGATGCGGTAGAGTTTGAGGTCGCCCAAATCTTCCTGCTCGGCGACAACGACGGCAACCGGTGCCATTGATTTCTCCGCGCGCAGGCGTGAGGCGGTGACCACGATGTTTTCACCGTCCGCCTCCATCATCGCCATTGGGGATGGGGGTGGCGGAGGCGGAGTGGCGCCGGGATAATAGCCGGGTCGGTAAGGCACCTGATGCGTCCGTTGCTGCGGCCAGCACTGGATATTCAGCGCGCCGCCGGTCGGCCTTGGCTGCGCGCCACGCCGCACGCGGTTTGGCTCACCTGCAATCGCCATTGTGTTGGCATTAAGGAAACTCTGGTTGCCACCGTTCGCCAGAGTTAACCAAGCAAACATATCGACCTTGCCTTTGCCGTCGCTCCCACGCTCCTGCACCTGCGCGATATAATTTGCCTGCCAGTCGAACCCGGCGGCCATATAGGTCAGCGTCAGTTTGGCGGTTACGGCGGTGTCGCTGTTGGTGATAACGGACAATGTCGGTTTGGCGGACAGGTTAGCAGGAACGCCGCCATAGCCCATGCGCTCGGGCAGGCCGGTGCAGTGCAGCGCTTCATAGCCTTCCGCAGTTTGTAATATCACCCCGCCACCCGGCCCTGCGGTAATGAACGCCGCTTGCGTCCGCACCGCACCAGTGGCTTTGCTGGTGCGGGTCAGTGTTACCTGCCGTTTCAAATAGGCGTCCACCAGACCCTGTGGCGACAACAATCTAGCATCGCGGTTCTTTTCCTTCACGCCCTTGGGCAGGCCGGTGACG
>JANMPK010000266.1:0-1603 GCA_031369825.1 Sphingomonadales bacterium | reverse complement strand
GCTTGCTCGATACCGAGCATCAAACATTCATAGGTCACATCGACAAGGCGTTTGGCCTTTACCGGTACGTCGCCGACAAGGAACATGCGGCTGGTGTCGCCGTGCCAGCCGTCCAGTTGCGGGGTCACGTCGATATTGACGATGTCGCCGTCCTTGAGCTTTTTCTCCGATGGGATGCCGTGGCAGATGACATGGTTGACCGAAATGCAGCAGCTATGCGTATAGCCGCGATAGCCCAGAGTCGCCGGAACCCCGCCGCCGCGCATCGTCATTTCGCGCACAATATCATCGAGCTCTTGCGTCTCCACGCCCGGCACGACATGCGGCACCAAAGCGTCGAGAATCTCGGCAGCGAGCCGTCCGGCGCGGCGCATGCCTTCGAAGCCCTCGGCCCCGTGCAATTTGATAACCCCGTCGCGGGATATGCCTGCCTCTGCGGGCGTGACTGCTACATATTGATCCATGTAGGGTAATATAGGGATATTTTCCGCGCTTGGCGAGGGGGGCATTTATGTTATGGCGCGGACATGACTACAGAACGCATCTACACCGCCGCGCTTGTGATTATCGGCGATGAAATCCTCTCCGGCCGCACGCAGGACAAGAATATCAGCCAGATTGCGTTGTGGCTGAATATTCAGGGCATTCGCCTGAAAGAAGTCCGCGTCGTCGCTGACGTAGAGGAGTCGATTATCGAAGCGGTGAATATACTGCGTGCACGTAACGATTATCTGTTTACCACCGGCGGCATCGGCCCGACGCATGATGACATTACCGTCGATGCAATCGCGGCGGCCTTGGGTGTCGAAGTCGTCATCCACCCGGAGGCGAGTGCGGTGCTGCACAAATATTACGAGACACGCGGCGGGATTAATCCGGGCCGTTTGCGGATGGCGCGGGTGCCCGATGGTGCTGACCTGATCCCTAACAAAATGTCGGGCGCGCCGGGTATCCGCCACGGCAATATCTTCATCATGGCGGGCGTGCCGCATATTACCGCAGGAATGCTCGACGCGCTGACCGGGCAATTGGAGGGTGGCGCGCCGCTCTTGTCGCACCAGCTGGGGTGCTGGGTCGCGGAAAGCGAAGTCGCGGGCTTACTCGGTGATACTGAAAAAGCGCATGAAGGGTGCCAGATCGGTAGCTATCCTTTCTTCCGTGACGGCAAGGTCGGCGCGAATTTCGTGGTACGGACGACCGATGCACATAAATTGAACGAATGTGTCGAGGCATTGAAGGTGGGACTAAAGGGCATAGGTCACGACAGCGTCGATGGTGGAATTTGAACGGCACTTGGTCGTCTCGTTCATCTGCGGTCAACCCGCACCCGCAATATAGGAAGCATATGCGCATATTCTCCCACGCTCTCGTCGCCGCAGCGTTGCTGCTGTCCCCCGCCGCTTATGCCCAAGTTGCGACTCCCGCGACTGCGGTCAAAGCCTCGCCCGTCAAGCAACCTTGGCTTTACGAAGGCAGCGATGTTCCGGTCGATACGACATGGACCTTTGGTACGCTGCCCAACGGCTTGCGTTATGCGGTCAAAAAAAATGACGTGCCGGCGGGGCAGGTGTCAATTCGCGTTCGAATCGACGCCGGTGCGCTC
>JANMPK010000260.1:0-3300 GCA_031369825.1 Sphingomonadales bacterium | reverse complement strand
CCCGCAGGAACGCAACCTTTTCCGGAACGAGCAATCAGCGTTGAATGTGCTCTACCTCGCCGCCCTCGAGAGACGCCACAACCGGGCCAACCCGACCGGCGAAATCGCCGGCTGGAAAGCTATCCTCAACACACTCGCAATGACCTACGGCGACCGCCTAGGACTCAACTAGCTCTAGTTCCCAGGGACTACAGCTAGACGACTCGGCAGACCATAACCGTCGATGAGAGCGCGGCGGCCATGTGACAGCTTCTGATTCGAAACAACGAGCCCAAACTTCTCGACCTGCACGCAGGCGCCGAAAGCAGCGCATTCGAGGAGTGAGAGCACACACAGATTCAGCAATTCGCGAACTGCAAAAAGTGCCGGATCGATCGAATTACGGGCGTTGCGAGCGAGAGCCCCCGCTAAAGCGGGAGCTCTCGTAGGATTTGGCCTCGGCTTGAGTCCGGGCGAGCCATCCTCAGATCAACTGAATTGGTTCATCGTGTTGTTCTGGCCACCAGCCTTGAGGGCGGCGTCGCCGGCGAAGTACTCCTTGTGGTTGTCGCCGATGTCGCTTCCCGACATGTTCTGATGCTTCACCGTCGCGATGCCCTCGCGAATCTCGCGGCGCTGCACGCCCTTCACGTAGGCGAGCATGCCCTCGTCGCCGAAGTAACCCTTCGAGAGGTCGTCGGTCGACAGCGCAGTCGTGTGGTACGTCGGCAGAGTGATCAGGTGGTGGAAGATGCCAGCGCGAGCGGAAGCGTCTCCCTGGAACGTGCGGATCATCTCGTCCGCCCGCTGGGCCAGCTCGGTGTCGTCGTAGTCGACACTCATCAGCTCGGCGCGTGCGTAAGCCGAAACATCCGCGCCTTCCTTGACGAGCGCGTCGTAGGCCTGCTGGCGGAAGTTCAGGGTCCAGTTGAACGAGGGGCTGTTGTTGTAGACCAGTTTGGCGTTCGGGATGACCTCGCGGATGCGGTCGACCATTCCGGCGATCTGCTCGACGTTCGGCTTCTCGGTCTCGATCCAGAGCAGGTCGGCACCGTTCTGCAGCGACGTGATGCAGTCGAGCACGACACGGTCTTCACCCGTGCCAGCGCGGAACTCGAACAGGTTGCTCGGAAGGCGCTTCGGGCGAAGCAGCTTGCCCTCGCGGCGGATGATCACATCGCCGTTGTTCAAGCCGTCTTCAGAGACATTGTCGACATCGAGGAACGAGTTGTACTGGTCGCCCAGATCTCCGGGCTCATTCGAGACGGCGAGCTTCTGGGTCAGGCCGGCACCGAGCGAGTCCGTGCGGGCGACGATGATGCCGTTGTCGATACCCAGCTCGAGGAATGCATACCGCACCGCGTTGATCTTGGCGAGAAAGTCCTCGTGCGGCACAGTGACTTTGCCGTCCTGATGCCCACATTGCTTTTCGTCGGAAACCTGATTTTCGATCTGAAGTGCGCAAGCACCCGCTTCGATCATCTTCTTGGCGAGCAGATAGGTTGCTTCGGCATTGCCGAACCCAGCGTCGATATCGGCGATGATCGGAACAACATGTGTCTGGAAATTTTCGACCTGGCCGAGCAAATCTTTCTCTTTGGCGTCGTCGCCAGCCGAGCGTGCCGCGTCGATGGCGCGGAATAGCAGGCTTAGTTCGCGGGCATCGGCCTGGCGCAGGAAGGTGTAGAGTTCCTCGATCAGCGCCGGAACGCTGGTCTTCTCGTGCATCGACTGGTCGGGCAGCGGGCCGAAGTCGGAACGCAGTGCAGCGACCATCCAGCCGGAAAGGTAGAGATATTTGCGTTTCGTGGTACCGAAATGCTTTTTGATCGCTATCATCTTCTGCTGCGCGATGAAGCCGTGCCAGCAGCCCAAAGACTGCGTGTATTGGCTCGAATCCGCGTCATAAGCGGCCATGTCTTCGCGCATGATCTTGGCGGTGTAGCGGGCGATATCTAGGCCGGTCTGGAACCGGTTTTGCAGGCGCATGCGGGCGACGGCTTCGGCGCTGATGCCGTCCCAGCTGCCGCCTTTGCTGGTGATGAGTTGTCCGGTGCTGCTGATGTGATCCTGGTAAGACATTTACAAATCCTTCTGGGGAGATCGGTTTTCTGAGGGCTATATTCGCAGTGTTCGGACGTAGGGGCGAGTCAAAACTGTAATGTTTGTTGTATGTGCGTCGCACAAATTGCGTTAATTCTTGTAATGTTGTAAATTATATGACAAGATAGAAACTATGGATCAGAAGCTCTATGCAGGCCATGCGGTGCGGCGGATACGGCGGGCGAATGGTTTGACGCAGGCCAATATGGCCGAGGCGCTCACCGTTTCGCCGTCCTATCTCAACCTGATCGAGCGCAACCAGCGGCCGTTGACCGCCGCTCTCCTGCTTAAACTTGCCGAGCGTTACGACTTCGATCCACGCACGTTGACCGGTGCCACTCCGGGCGGCGGGGTTGAGGCCATCCGCCGCCGTCTGAGCGACCCGATGTTTGCAGACCTGACCATCGACCGGCCCCAAGTCGAAGAATGGATCGCCGCCAGCCCCGATGCAGCGGAAGCCTTTGCCCGCGTGTTCGACCGCCTGTCGGGTGGCTCACACGGCGGAGCGGGCAGCGGCGCGACCCACGGCAACATCGAACCCGAAGCCATCGCCGCCGTCCGCCGCGAGATCGAACGCTGGCGCAACCATTTCGCCGACCTTGACGTACAAGCCGAAACGCTCGCCGACAAACTGCGCATCGCCAGCGCCGATCTTTATGCCGCAATCAGCGAACGCCTGCGCGTCAAACACCAACTGAGCATTCGCATCCTGCCGGTCGACGTCATGCCCGGCCACCTGCGCCGCCTCGACCTCCACGCGCGCCAGCTGCAAATCAGCGAACTGCTCGATTCCGCCAGCCGCACATTTGCTGCTGCGTTCCAGCTCGCACAGATCGAGGCCAAAGCTGAAATTGACGCTCTCGTAAGCGGCGCAACCTTCACCGACCGCGCGGGCGAACGCCTATACCGCCGCCATTTGACCAGCTATTTCGCCGCCGCCGTGATGATGCCTTATGCGCGCTTCCTGCGCGCGTGCGAAGCGACCGGTTACGACATCCTTCTCCTCCAACGCCGCTTTGGCGCAGGCTTTGAACAGATTGCCCACCGCTTGACGACGCTGCACCGCGTAGGGAGCAGGGGCCTGCCATTCTTCATGCTGCGCATCGACCATGCCGGACAGTCGAGCAAACGCTTCGCCGGGGCCAGCGGATCACCGCTCGTCGAAACCGACCGCCGCTGCCCGTTATGGCACGTCCACAACGCCTTCGACCGCCCCGG
>JANMPK010000318.1:0-3297 GCA_031369825.1 Sphingomonadales bacterium | reverse complement strand
TTTTAAACGCGATCTCGAAAACTTCTGCTTCACGCAAGCGGGAGGCGGCGGATTTGCGACCTGCACGTCTCAGACTTTAGGAACAACGGCTGCTCCAAACACAACCTTCATTGTTCCAAACAATTTCGTTCTCCCTAACCCTGTGGTTGGCACACCTGTGTTTGCGCCGTTTACGGCACAGTATAAATTCTCGCCCATACTACCGAGTGCCGGCTTTACTTTCAAATTTACCGATGATCTCTCCATGTTCGGTAGCTATGCGAAAGGTTTCTCGGCGCCCCGCACCGACAACCTTTACAGGACCCCAATCGTAACGGTCGCACCGGAAACGACCAACACGTTTGATGCGGGGCTTCGTTATTCGACGAGGCAGGTTCAGGCGCAAGCTTCGGTCTGGTACACCAAGTTCAACAACCGGATCGTGACCTCGTTCGACCAGCTGCAAGGCATATCGGTTGATCGCAACGTCGGTGCGGTCGAGGGCAAGGGTGTGGATATCGGCATCGCGTTGCGGCCGCTGGATTTCTTCACTTTCCAAGGTAATCTGTCTTACAATGACTCCAAGTTGCAGGATGACATTCAGGTAGCAGCGGGCGCCGCTGGCCTTTTGAGGACAGCGGGTAAGCGCGTAACTGAAACTCCAAAATGGCTTGCCAGCTACCGTGCACAGGTCGAATTTGGACCGGTAGAGGTTGGACTTCAGGTGAAATATGTTTCCGACCGGTTCGCCACCGATTTAAATGATGTTAAGGTCAGCAGTTATACCACTGCTGACCTCGATGCTCGTGTCAGCCTTGCCGATGTTGGACTTGAGAAAACATGGTTCCAGTTGAACGTATCTAATCTTTTTGATCGCTTCTACTTCGGCAACATCGGAACGCAAATCGCCGCTCCACCAAACCCAGGCGGCGCGCAACCAAACTTCTCGGTCGGCGCACCGCGCACGATCTCGGGAACGATCCGTGTAAGCTTCTAAGCTCAATTGTTTGAATAACGAAAAGGGCGGGGCTTCGGCTCCGCCCTTCTTATTTGTAGATGCAGGCGTCCAATCCGTCGCGCTGCACCACGCCGATACGGGCGGAGATGCTGTTGCCATAGCGGCGGGTGAAGCCGCCTGCGCCGTTGACGGCTCGTTTTTTGGGTAGCGGAAGGATGGCGGCGAGGCGGGCGGCTTCGACGCGGCTCAAATTCTTGGCCGACTTGTTGAAATAACGCTGTGCGCCTTCCTCTGCACCATAAGTGCCGATGCCGGTTTCCGCGACATTGAGGTATACCTCCATGATCCGCCGTTTCCCCCAAATATTCTCGATCAGGAACGTGAACCAAAATTCGGGAACCTTGCGGACATAGCGTGAATATCCGGTGCCTTGCCACAGGAACACGTTTTTCGCTGTCTGCTGGCTGATGGTAGAGCCACCACGCATTCTACCGCCGCGTTTGTTACGTTTCAAAGCTTTTTCAATAGCTTCACGGTCAAAGCCGTCATGGCTACAGAACTTGCCGTCCTCTGCCGCAATGACTGAACGGACAAGGTTGGGGGATATCCCTGAAAGGCTTGTCCAGTCGCGCTTCGCACCATTAGTGTCGAATAGCATGGTTAGCGTTGTTGGCACCGGTACAACGGCATAAACCGCGACGAGCGCTATGCTGCCGACGATAAAGTAGAAAAGCCATTTGAATAAGGAGCGGAAGAAACGGGCGAGAAACGAGCGCTTCGGTTCGGTCATTCCGATTAGCTAGCGCAGCGTTTCCGTTCCGTCATCAAATTTTTACGCGCCAGATTAGCCAGCAACCAAAAGACGTCTTTCACCAGCAATGCGCATCATCGCTTTTTGCAGCTTTTCAAAAGCACGCACCTCGATCTGGCGCACACGTTCACGACTTACGCTATAAACTTGGCTCAGTTCTTCAAGCGTCTTAGGCTCGTCGATCAGGCGGCGTTCGCTCAGGATATGCTTTTCGCGGTCGTTGAGGCTGTCGAGCGCCTCTGACAGCATCACATGGCGCATGTTGTCTTCCTGAGCCTCGGCAACGCGCTCGTCTTGCAACGGCTCGTTGTCGACCAGCCAATCCTGCCACTGGCCATCACCGTCCTCGCGCATCGGAACGTTAAGCGAGGTATCGCCGCCCATTGCCATGCGTCGGTTCATGTTATTTACTTCGTCCTCGGACACACCCAAGTCGGTTGCGATCTTAGCTAGAGTAGCCTGATTTAAATCGCCTTCTTCAAAGGCTTGAAGATTATTCTTCATGCGTCGCAGGTTAAAGAACAGTTTTTTCTGCGCGGCGGTCGTACCGATTTTTACCAGACTCCAGCTGCGCAGGATGAATTCCTGCATTGATGCGCGAATCCACCACATTGCATAGGTAGCAAGGCGGAACCCACGATCAGGATCGAACTTCTTCACACCCTGCATCAGGCCGATATTGCCTTCGGAAATCAGCTCAGACACCGGCAAGCCATAGCCGCGGTAACCCATAGCAATTTTAGAAACCAGCCGCAGATGCGAGGTTACCAACTGCTCGGCAGCTTTGGGGTCGCCATGTTCTTGAAAACGCTTGGCAAGCATATACTCCTGCTCGGGCTTCAGAACCGGGAATTTGCGGATTTCACTTAAATAACGGTTGAGGCTGACGTCCCCCCCAAGGGCAGGGATTGTAGCCGGAACATTCTTTTTAACAGACATGTTTTCCTCTTTCAGTTGTGTCCCCCGGCCAGGCCTCATCAAGCACCCTTTGGCGGAACGGTCGCTGTTGAAGCTCTATATTCGCAGCGCACTTAACAGAAGCTGCATATCTTCTGGTAAACTGCTGTCGAACCGTAAAGTTTCTCCAGATATTGGATGAATAAACCCCAGAGACGCGGCGTGCAACGCCTGTCTTTCGAATTTGGACTGATTTGGTCCGATTCTGTAGGGGTTTTGTCGATTAGAATAAGTGGAATCGCCAATCAGCGGGTGACCAATATGTGCCATATGGACGCGAACCTGATGCGTACGACCTGTTTCGAGCGTGCAGCTTACCAGTGCGGTGCTTTTGAAAGTCTCTTCGGTTTTGAAATGGGTGACAGCATGCTTGCCCTTGTTATCGGGTAACACCGCCATTTTCTTACGGTTTGCCGTAGAACGTCCGATTTGGGTGCGGACTGACCCGGCAGGTGGAGCAGGGATACCACTGACAATCGCTGAGTAACACCGTTCGATATCATGCGTAGCAAATAGCTTGGCCAGTCCCTCATGTGCGGCATCGCTTTTCGCCACGACCAACAAGCCCGAAGTATCTCGGTCGATACGGTGT
>JANMPK010000199.1:0-2121 GCA_031369825.1 Sphingomonadales bacterium | reverse complement strand
TTTTGTTCGCGCCTGACCACAACGGATCATCAGCCATAAATTGACGAGCGCCGCGCCCGCCGCGATTGTTAGAGTTACCGGTAAACTCAGCATATATTCTCTCCCTGTTGTTGCTGGTGCTTAACCACTATCTCTCGGCTTGCAAAGGACAGAAAAAGCGGTATAGCGCGCCGCTCACACGGACAATTGCGGTTTAACAAGGCCGATTCTGGCGATAGCTTGCCATGACCAGCCTTTTGACTTAACGATGTCCAGAACCTATTGATTTTGAAATGGAACAGGTGCCGAAATGGCTGTCCCCAAAAGAAAAACTACCCCTTCGAAGCGCGGCATGCGTCGTAGCCATGATTCGCTTAAAGTAGCGGCTTTTCAAGAATGCGCCAATTGTGGTGAATTGAAGCGCCCGCATCATATGTGCGACGCCTGTGGCCATTATAATGGCCGCGAAGTGATGGCAGTCGCCTGATCTCACCCTCCCTTAAGGAGAATTGCTGGTGACCATGAAGCCGCGTATCGCCATTGACGCGATGGGCGGCGATGAAGGCGTGCCTGTGATGATCGCAGGCGCAGCGCTCGCACGGCACCGGCATGAAAGTTTCAAGTTCCTGCTGGTGGGTGATGAAGTGCGGATCAAAGCCGCGCTGGAAAACCACCCGAACCTGCGCGCCGCCTCTGAAATCTTGCACACCGATGATGTTGTCACCGGTGATGACAAATTAAGCGCGGCGCTGCGCAAATCCAAAACCAGTTCGATGGGTCTGGCGATCAACGCGGTGAAGGCTGGCGACGCCAGCGCGGCGGTCAGCGCGGGCAATACTGGCGCGCTGATGGCGATATCGAAGCTTGCGCTGCGCACTATGCCAGGCATTGACCGGCCGGCGCTCGCGGCATTGTTGCCAACACTCGAAGACACCGACGTGGTCATGCTCGATCTGGGTGCCAATACCGATTGCGAGGCCAAGAACCTCGTGCAATTTGCCGTCATGGGTGCGGCCTATTCGCGCATCATTTTTGGTTTTGACCGGCCGCGCGTACGCTTACTGAATATTGGTACCGAAGAAATGAAGGGCACCGATGAGCTGCGCGATGCCGCCCAGCATCTGCGTGATTCGACCGGGCTGCACATGGATTTCCAAGGCTTTGTCGAGGCCGACAAGATCAACCGCGGCGAATGTGATGTCGTGGTATGCGACGGCTTTACTGGAAACATCGCGCTGAAATCCATCGAGGGCACCGCGCGGTTTGTGACCGATTTGCTCAAACGCGCGTTCACCAGCTCGATCCGTTCCAAATTTGGCTTTCTGGTGTCGCGTCCAGCAACCGAATTGCTGCGCCATCATCTTGACCCCAACAACCACAACGGCGCGGTGTTCATGGGGCTGAACGGCGTTGTGGTCAAAAGCCACGGCAGCGCCACCGCAAAGGGTGTCGCCAATGCAGTCGAGGTTGCGGCGCGATTGGTCGAGGAAGACATCACTGCGCGCATCGAGCAGGATCTTGCACGGATTGACGCGGCATGACCGAAACCGCTTTGCGTGCAGTTATCAAGGGCACCGGATCGGCTTTGCCAAAGAACCGTGTATCAAACGCCGAACTGGCGGCGCGGGTCGATACGTCTGACGAATGGATTGTCGAGCGCACGGGCATTAAATTCCGCCATATTGCCGGGCCGGATGAAACCACCGCAACGCTCGCCACTGAAGCATCGCGTAAGGCGCTGGATGCGGCGGGCATGACAGCGGCTGATATTGACCTGATCATTGTTGCCACCGCGACGCCGGACCAGACCTTTCCGGCATCGGCAACGATCGTCCAGCATGCGCTGGGTGCCAATGGTGGGGTGGCCTTTGATGTTGCAGCGGTGTGCTCAGGATTTCTCTACGCCTTTTCGGTCGCTGAAAGCATGATCCGCGCTGGCTCTGCCAAAAATGCGCTGGTGATCGGGTCGGAAACCTTCAGCCGGATCCTCGACTGGGAAGATCGCGGCACCTGCGTGTTGTTCGGCGATGGCGCTGGCGCGCGTGTCCTCAAGGCCGAAGATGGAGCTCGGGGAATCCTCGCGACTCGGCTCCACGCCGACGGCCGCCATAATGAATTGCTTTATGTCGACGGCGGACCATC
>JANMPK010000164.1:0-8903 GCA_031369825.1 Sphingomonadales bacterium | reverse complement strand
GTCTGCATCAGGTCGGTCATGCCCGCCGCAACCCAGCCTTCGACCAGCTGGATAGATTTGCCGGGTTTTGCTCTATAGATTACGTCGCCTTCGATGGTTGTTACCTTGGTAATGCCATAGGGCGTGATACTGCGGCCCTTTGCCGCCACCGCTGCAAAAGCCCGCGTCATGTCGATCACCCGGGCATCTGATGTGCCGAGCACCATAGAAGGTTGCGTGTTGATCGGTGTCGTAATGCCAAATCGGCGGGCCATGTTGGCTATGCTGCTGGTGCCGACCTCGTTGCCGATTTGGGCTGCCACTGTGTTTTTGGAATAGGCAAAGGCTGTCCGCAGTGTCATCTCACCTGCATAATTACCGCCGCTATTCTTGGGTGACCAGCCGTCGATTTCCACAGGCTCATCCATAACCTTGTCCTCAGGCCGAAAGCCCGATTCAAGCGCGGTCAAATAGACAAAAATCTTCCAAGCCGAACCCGGCTGCCGCACCGATGTGACCGCACGGTTATAATTGCTGGTGACATAATCGGTGCCGCCAACCATCGCTTTTACCGCGCCATCACGGTCAATCGCGACCAATGCGCCCTGGGCACCACGCGGGGCGTTGGCGATGATGGCAGCGGTTGCCGCACGCTGCATTTTCAGGTCGAGCGTGGTCCATACATCAATCGGCTTTTCGGTTTCGTCGATCAGGCCGTCGAGTTGCGGCAATGCCCAGTCGGTGAAATAACGCACGCTGTCTTGGGGTGGCTCGGCGGCCATCTTGACCTGCGCCGGCTTGACCGATGCAGCCTGCTCGGCGGTAATCATGCCTGCATCCTGCATCACCTCGACAACGACACTGGCGCGGCCCAATGCGGCCTTGGCATCGGCAGTTGGCGAGTAGCGTGAGGGTGCCTTCACCAGCCCTGCGATGATAGCGGATTCGGCCAAATCAAGGCTTTCAGCACCATGATCAAAGAATTTGCGGGACGCGGCATCAACGCCATAAGCACCGCCACCGAAATAGACCTTGTTCAGATAAAGTTCGAGGATCTGCGCTTTCGAAAATTTGGTTTCCATCGCCATCGCCAATATCCACTCACGGATCTTGCGGCCAAATTCGCGGTTATTGTTGAGATAGACATTGCGCGCCAGCTGCTGGGTGATCGTGGAACCGCCTTGCGCCCAATAACCGCGTTGCAGCCGGACCCAAAATGAGCGTGTAATGCCGATCAGATCAACGCCGGGGTGCATATAGAACCGCCGGTCCTCAACCGCGATCATTGCATCTTTCATCTCGTCGGGCAGCTGTTGGACGGTCAACCAGCGGCCAAAGCTGGGACCGAGCGACTGGATCACGGTCCCGTCGGCGGCACGGACACGGATCATCTGCCCGTTTGGAGAAGCCTTCAGGTCTTCAAAACTGTCGATTTCACCGCGTGCGATAGCGACAAAAATGCCAACCACCATGACAAGCAAAAGCGTTGAAATGATACCGATTTTAAGAAGGCGGACGGTCCATAAAGCTATGGGCCCGCGTTCATTGGATGCAGAGTTAGCGCGTGCCATTGACGGCGTTGTTACTGATAATGCGCGGGCGTCACAAGCCGCATTCGATCAATGTCATTCGGGCTCGAATTCCAGCGACGCGCTGTTGATGCAGTAACGCAGCCCTTCGGGTCCGGGGCCATCGGGAAAAACATGCCCCAAATGCCCCTCACACACTGCGCAGCGCACCTCGGTGCGGACCATGCCGTGCGAGATGTCGCTGTGCTCCGCTACGACTTCACCATCGGCAGGCGCGGTAAAGCTCGGCCAGCCAGAGCCACTGTCAAATTTTGTGTCGGATGCGAATAATGTGGTGCCGCACCCTGCACAGCGAAATTCACCTTCGCGTTTTTCGTCGGTCAGCTTGCCGGCAAAGGCGCGCTCGGTGCCCGCTTCGCGCAGCACGTGATATTGAACGGGGTCCAGTTCTGCGCGCCATTCGGCGTCGGTTTTCTCGATTTTCTGCATGAGGGAAGACCTTTCTTTAATAGCAATGTGGGGTTCGTCTGCAGACAGGTCAAGGTTACGTTTTAACGGCCTGTTTACTACGATGGCTTAGGAATGTGATCATATGACAGGACCAGGTCATATGCTGCGCGCTGTGGGGGCGTTGGGGCTTTTGCCGTTGCTAGTGGCTGCGGGTGGAGACGCATGCCGTTTGTGCACGCCGACCGAATCGGCCGACACCATAGTTGCGCAGCACGAAATTCCGATCAGCATCGACATCACAACACAGCTTAATTTCAGCCGAGCAGCGCTGTCGGGTGCGGGTGGCGGCGAAATAGAGGTCGATCCCGAAAATAATAACAGACGCGTTGCGGGCATGGTTGATTTGGGCGGTTCATCGCTTGCCGGATCAGCCGTTGTGCGGGGCGTTCCGGGGCGACTGGTGCGGATTGATCTGCCTTCGGTCATCAGGATGACATCGTCAACCGGCGGGTCAATCGAGATTTCCGGGCTGCACACCAATCTGGTTCGGGCACCGCAGCTTGATTCGACCGGCAGGCTCTCTTTTTCTTTTGGCGGCAAGCTCTTGGTGCGGGGCAGTGTCGTCGGCACGTTTCGCGGACGGATACCGATCACCGCGCAATATGAGTGACAGCGTCTAGCCGCGCCGGGCCGCAGCCCGAGCTATTCGGACCAGCTCTTCCTCCAATATCACGCTGCCCAGACCTTCTTTTACCGACATCAATCGGGCCTCTATCCCGATTAAATGGCCATTGAGGCCTGCAAGTCGCACCGATGGCCAACGCCCAAGTTGCCGGACGAAATCGTCGGCCTCTTTCCAGAAAATCGACCGTGTTGCCTTTACCAGTACGCCCGCGTTGGACCCTTTATCGACTTTGGCGCGCAGCGACGCGAGCAATGTTACGCGCCTTTGCAGTGCCCGGATGATGCGAATAGCATCAACCCCTACGTCACGCGCGGCGGCCAGTTCGACGCCAACCATGCGCAACTCTCCACCCATTACCTGATTGATGAGACCGCTAATATTCTCCTCACCGGTTTCAGCGGACAAAGCTTCAAAGGCGCTGACTTCGACGGTCGCGGGCCGTTCGGGCGACGAGTCATAATATAAAGCAAGTTTCTCGACCTCGGCAGTCCCCAGTTTGCGGTCCTGCCCGGTGTAGCGCGCTATCCGCGAAGCAAGCGCACGGTCAAGCTTCAGTCCCTGTATTGCGGCTGCTGCCATAATCGCCGCCGCCGCGTCGCGTTCTTCGGGCATATAGCAGATATGCGCAATCGCGCGTGGATGGCTTTCGGCGAGTTTACGCAGCTTGCTCGCCTTGGTCAGATTACCGGCAATCGCAACAACCGGATTACCGTCGCCAGCAAGTGCCAGCAGATTTTCGACCGCAGCCAACCCTTCTTCACGGCGGAAATTGAGCCGGATATAGCGTTTGTCGCCAAACAATGACAAAGCCGATGCTTCATCGGCGAGCAATGCCGAGTCGCTGCGGATGCGGTCGCTGTCCAGATCGATACGTTCTGCCGTCGGCCCCAACTGCGCTGCCATTTGTGCGGAGATGTCGGCAATCGCCGATTCGTCTTGGCCAAAGATCAGAAAGAAGCGGATGTCGGGACGCGATGTGATCGCGGAGACAAAGGCGCGTTCTTTGGCGTTGCTCATTCGGCGGTTTGGGCCTGCCGCGCATAGAGCGACAGACGGGTAACAATCTGGTCGGCAACACGCTGCGAAAGGTTTTCTAGCGCGCTGTTTTCGCCCGCGATCGTTGCATATTCAGAACTGACCACGTCGATACCGGCGTCCGACCCGGCGGTTGCATCGACGACGGTGGTGCCGGTGGCATTGTCGATCAATTGGTAACGCGCGCGCAGCGTCCGTCGTTCGCGGGTGATGGTGTCATTGGCGCGGACGCCAAAGCCTTCGATATCGTCATCGAGTGCCACGACTAAACGGTAACGCGGGGCGTCATTACCTGATGCACCCAACCGGTCATTCAAAGCATTGCGCATCAACCAACCCGACTTGCCCTGGATAGGCTCGACAGAGATCGAACCCAGCGTGGTGGCAACCGCGCCTGTGGAGCCGCCGCTATAGAGCGGCTGCAATCCGCACGAGGCGAGCAAAAGACTGAAGCAGAAAAGAGCGAATATGCGGATCATAAGACGATATTGACCAACCTGTCGGGGACCACAATAATTTTGCGGATTTCCGCACCATCAATTGCATGCTGGACCTTTTGACTGGTGAGTGCAAGCGCCTGTAACTCGTCTTGGGTCAAGCCTTTGGCTACCGTCAGCGTGTCGCGCAACTTGCCCCTAACCTGCACCGCGATGGTGACTTCGCTTTCGACCAGCAACGCCGGATCGACCTCGGGCCACGCGGCGTTGGCGATCAGGCCTTCGCCGCCCAAACGAGCCCAGGCTTCTTCGGCCAGATGTGGGACCATCGGCGCGGAGAGCAAGATAATCGTTCGGATCGCTGCAGCGCGGCTGGCGCTGGGTGAGGCTTTTTCAATAGCGTTGGTCAGATCGTAAATTTTGGCGATGGCTTTGTTGAAAGCCAGCGCATCGATGTCGGCCGAAATCCCGGCAATCGCTTGGTGGGTTTTGCGGTCGAGCGCCGCATCTGGTCCGCCGCCCTCACCGGTCTGCCCGACCAGACGCCACAGCCGCTGGACAAAGCGCCAGCATCCCTCGATGCCGCTTTCCGACCATTCGAGGTCACGCTCGGGTGGGCTGTCGGACAGCATGAACCAGCGCACCGCGTCGGCGCCATATTGATCGATGATATCGTCGGGATCGACGACATTTTTCTTCGACTTGGACATCTTTTCGATGCGGCCAAGCCTAACTGGCAATTCGCCCTCAACGGTAACGATGCTGCCCATCTTGTCTTTGACTTCATCAGGAGATAGCCAATTACCATCTGGACCGGTAAAGGTCATATGCGTGACCATCCCTTGCGTGAACAGCGAAGCAAACGGCTCCTTCACGTCGATCATGCCGATATTGCTCAGCGCCCGCGTCCAGAAGCGGGCGTAGAGCAAATGCAAAATCGCATGTTCGACGCCGCCGATATATTGATCGACGGGCAGCCATTTTTGCGCGACCGCGCGGTCGAACGGCTTGTCTTTGGGCTGGCTGGCAAAGCGGATGAAATACCAGCTACTGTCCACAAACGTATCGAGCGTATCGGTCTCACGCCGCGCTGGCTGGTGGCATTTGGGGCAATCTACCTTGCTCCATGTCGGATGGCGGTCGAGCGGGTTGCCGGGAATGTCGAAGCTGACATCTTCGGGCAGCACCACGGGCAATTGCGCATTGGGCACCGGCACCGCGCCACAGCTATCGCAGTGGATGATCGGGATCGGCGTGCCCCAGTAACGCTGGCGCGAAACGCCCCAATCGCGCAACCGGTATTGCGTCTGGCTTTCGCCCCAGCCTTCGGCCTCAGCCTTGGCGATGACATCGGCCTTGGCCTGATCGACAAACATGCCGTTGAGGAAATGCGAATTCACGATCTTGCCCGGGCCGGTATAAGCGACATCGCCGTCAAAATCGCTGTCGGTCAGCTCACCATCGGCGACGACGCGGGTGACCGGCAGCTCATATTTGCGCGCAAAATCGAGATCTCGTTGGTCGTGCGCTGGGCAGCCGAAGACCGCGCCAGTGCCGTAATCCATCAGCACGAAATTGGCGACATAGACAGGTAAGTGCCAGCTTGGGTCAAGCGGATGTTCGACCGAGAGCCCGGTGTTGAAACCCATTTTCTCGGCAGTCTCAATATCCGCTGCCGTGGTCCCGCCCTTGCGGCATTCCTCGATAAACGCTTGCAACTCGGGCGCGTTCGCTGACATTTTCTGCGCAACAGGATGGTCGGCGGCAATGGCGATAAAGCTCGCGCCAAACATCGTATCCGGACGTGTGGTGAAAACGTCGATGCCATCACCGCCGGAGCCCGGAAATGCAAAGCGGCATTTCAGGCCTTGCGATTTGCCGATCCAGTTTTCCTGCATCAACCGCACCTTGTCGGGCCATTTGTCGAGCGTGCCGAGACCCGCCAACAACTCCTCGGCAAAATCGGTAATCTTCAAAAACCACTGCGACAATTTGTGCCGCTCGACCGGTGCGCCCGAGCGCCAGCCCTTGCCGTCGATCACTTGCTCGTTGGCGAGCACGGTCATATCGACAGGGTCCCAATTGACCGCGGATTCCTTGCGATAGACAAGCCCTGCCTTCAACAGCGCCAGAAACAATGCCTGCTCATGCCCGTAATAATCGGGCTCGCAGGTTGCCAGTTCGCGCGTCCAGTCAAAGGCAAAGCCCAGCCGCTTCAGCTGCGCGCGCATATTGGCGATGTTCTGCCGCGTCCAGCCGCCGGGGTGGACACCCTTTTCCATTGCCGCGTTCTCGGCCGGCATCCCGAACGCATCCCAGCCCATCGGATGGAGTACCTCATGTCCCGTCATCCGCTTGTAACGAGCGATCACGTCACCCATCGTGTAATTGCGGACATGACCGATATGGATGCGGCCTGACGGGTAGGGAAACATTTCCAGCACAAAACTGCGCGGTTTGGGCGAATTGTCGTCGGCGACAAAGGTCGCCTGCTCGTCCCAAATCTTCTGCCACCGCGCGTCGGCGACGTGCGGGTTAAAACGCTCCACGTCTGTCATAAAAGTCTATCCGCTGATCGCAGACCGACGAAGATCGCGCGCTTTGGTAAGGATTATACCCTCAAGCTTTTGCACCGTAGCGGCACGCATCGGGGCGGAGACCCATTGGCCGTTCTGGGCCACTTCACGGCTACCGGCAACACGCAACGCATCGGCGCGCAGGTCTTGATCAAGGATCGAAATTGTCAGCTTCACTCGCTCGTTCGGGCTTTGCGGGTTCACATACCAGTCGGTCACGATCACCCCGCCTGCAGAATCGGTCTGGACCAAAGGCATGAACGACAACGCATCGAGAGAAGCACGCCACAAATAGCTATTGACGCCAATTGTGGTCACTTGGCTTGCCGCGATATCCGCCTCGGGCCGTGCCTGATTGCCGCAGGCCGATAGCAGCATGGTGCCGGAAGCGAGGATGAGGGCCAGACGGGTGAAGCGCATAAATTGTCCTTGGGGCTAAAAAGTATCGAAAAGTCTCTATATCGGCTTTGCTGGCTTGGGCAAGCTTTCTGGGTGCTGAACCGGCACGACGGAGCGGTCTTTCGCACCGCCGGGGCGCGAACTATTGTGTGCCTTATGCAACAGATTGCGGAAAAACAGGTTTTTTGTAGCTAGGGCCTTTTTTGTGAGTCGAATCAGGCGTATATAAAGTTTCAACAGGGAGTCGAATTAAACAGCATCATGTCGCTGAAACGATCACAAGGCCAGAAATATGCCGTCTTTGCAGCAGCTTTGCTCGCTTCGGCGTCGCTTGCGCTGTCGCCGATCGTAGCACCTGCATTTGCTGCCAAGTCGATTGAGAAAGCCCGCTCGGCCTCACAAAATTGGCTCGGTACGTTCACGCCTGCCGGTGTGGATAGTCGGCTTGCCGCGAAATTTGCATCAAGCGCGCGCACCGGCAACGGTGCCTTTCCTTTCACGCCCGCCGGTATTGATACCAGCCGCAGCCGGACAATGACGGTTGCGGCACGCACCGACTCGCCTCTGACTGCCGGTGCGGTTACGGTTCGCAATGCAATTGGTGCGATTGAGCCAGGTTCTGCCAAGACAATCAGGCTGGCGACTTCCGACTATCGCCTGACCGCATCACGCGGCTGGCAGGGTTTTGCGCTGCCGTCGACGCCCAAGCTGGCGGCGCCTGCGCCGGTGAGTGAATTGGGCAAGGGTGGTTTCCGCCTTGATGAAAAAAGCAAGCGTCCCAGCAAGTTCAGCACCAATATCAAACTCGACCAAAATGCCGGTGTTGCACCGCCGGTTCGCGGCAATGCAGCGCCGGGCGATTACAAGCTTGATGTCGGTGGCAGCTTCTCGATCAGCCGCAAGATCGACGTAACCGCAGGTGTGCGTTACACCAGCGAGCGTGATCGCATCATCCCCGCCGCCGATGATCGCAAAGACAGCGAAGCCGTATATGTCGGCACCAAAATCCGCTTCTAATTTCGGTTAAAGTTTGAACGCATCAATCGCGGCCCAGCCGTGGATGCGCCGTTTGTCTAATGTTGCTGCGCTGCGCTGGGTCATTCCGCCCAAGGCGATTACCGCCATTCCAGCGCATTGTTCTGCCAACGCCATAAACGCCGTCCGGCCCAATGGTCGCGCGCCGGGATGGGATGCAGTGGTGAAGACCGGCGACAGTAATATCATATCCGCACCAAAGCGTCGGGCTTGGGCAAGCTCGCGCCGATTATGCACGGGCGCGCTATGGACCATATGTTTTGAGCGTCGAGCATCTGCGCGCGCATGATAGCCATCTGCATGCCAACGCTGCGCCGTGCGCTGATCGCCTGCAAGCAAAAGGATATGTCCGCGTTGGCGACACAGACGCCGCACCCGCCCGAAAAGCGCCTTCCGGTCGGGGGCTGCTAAATCATAATGGCGGAAAATAACGCCTGAACCGCAGCGCAGTCTCTTGATCGCAGGCAGCAAGTCATCACCCAGCCGCAGGTCGGTCATCAGCCAGATGTGCGGTAGGCGCGTTTTATCATGTCGCAGGGTCTGGCGGCGGTTCATCTCGTCGCCTATAGCCCGCTGCTATGCAGGAAGCGACCACAGACAGCCCAGCCACACGGCTTGGTAAGATAAATGCCGAAATTGTGGCGGCAGCCAAGTTGGTGACGCGTGCTGTGGCTGATATCACCCTAATTGCGGTCTCGAAAACCCGCAGCGCGGTTGAGATTAAGCCGCTGATAGAGGCAGGCCATTTTGTCTTTGGCGAAAACCGGGTGCAAGAGGC
>JANMPK010000134.1:0-1528 GCA_031369825.1 Sphingomonadales bacterium | reverse complement strand
GCTTGCTTGCAGGTGCCGACCGTATCGAAGGCTGTCTGTTCGGCAATGGTGAGCGCACCGGCAATGTCGATCTCGTTACGTTGGCGCTCAACATGTATACGCAAGGGCTGCATCCCGGCCTTGATTTCAGCAAAATCGACGAGGTCATCCAGACCGACGAAAATTGCAACCAGCTCCCCGTCCACCCACGCCACCCTTATGCGGGCGAACTGGTGTTTACGGCGTTTTCGGGCAGCCATCAGGACGCGATCAAGAAGGGTTTTGCCGCGAACGAACGGCAGAATGACGAAATCTGGCGCGTGCCATATCTGCCCATCGACCCAGCCGATCTGGGGCGGTCTTACGAGGCGGTGATCCGCGTCAACTCGCAAAGCGGGAAGGGCGGCGTTGCGTGGGTGATCGAACAGGACCACGGCCTTAAGTTGCCCAAACGGATGCAGGCCAATTTCTCGGGCACCGTGCAGGAACTCAGCGACACCACCGGCCGCGAACTCACCAGCGCCGACATCTGGCAGGCGTTCGAAAAGCGCTATCACCTAAAAGGCGAAGGCCGCTTCCGCCTGATCGACTTCGAAGAACGCAGCCGAACAGGGACTGTCCCCAAAGGGACAGTCCTTGACGAACGCATCTTCGTGGGCAAAATCCGCATCGACGGCGTCGAGCAAAGCGTTAGCGGTCGCGGCAACGGCCTCATCTCCAGCCTTGCCAACGCGCTGGAGTCCGCACTCGGCGGCCCGCTCGATATCATCGACTATAGCGAACACGCGATAGGCCACGGCACCGACGCCAGAGCCGCCGCCTATGTCGAATGCCGCGTAGGCGATGGGCCGATCCTCTTTGGTGTAGGCATCAGCCGCGACGTGGCGACCGCAAGTGTGCGTGCGATATTGAGCGCGGCAAATGGGGTAAATCAGGGACTGTCCCTTTAGGGACTGTCCCCAAAGGGACAGTCCTTGCGGAGACGGCACATTGCTGTTATGACATATCCATGCCTCGCGCCGCCCGCATCGTTATCCCCGGCATCGCCCACCATGTCACCCAACGCGGCAATCGCCAGCAACGGCTGTTTTTTGATGATAAGGACCGGCGTGCTTATATCACCATTCTGGTGGCTGCGCTGAAGCAAGCAGAAACCCGCTGTCTGGCATGGTGCCTGATGGACAATCATGTGCATTTGATGCTCGTACCAAGCGGTACGGACGGGTTGCGCGCGCCGCTTTCCAGCGCACATACGCGCTACGCGCAGCGGATCAACCTTCGGCAGGAAGCAAGCGGCCATCTGTTTCAAGGGCGCTATGCCAGCTATCCAATGGACGACCGGCACATGATGTTCGCAGCCCGTTATATCGAATGCAATCCGGTGAGGGCTGGCTTGGTGGCGACCGCCGAAGAGTGGCACTGGTCGAGCGCACGGGCGCATATCGACAGACTGGACGACGGGCTAACCGACTGGCGCGAACTTAGGCAGCATGTGCCGAACTGGCGCGCAATGCTTGCGGACGGACTGGATGCGGGGGCGGTCGTTGAG
>JANMPK010000127.1:0-6763 GCA_031369825.1 Sphingomonadales bacterium | reverse complement strand
GTGCAAGAGGCTGCTGAAAAATGGCCAGCACTCAAAGCACTACATCCGGGGATACAACTCCATCTTATCGGCCAGTTGCAATCGAACAAAGCCGGTGGTGCGGTGGCGTTCTTCGATTTCATCCATTCGGTAGACCGCTTGTCGCTGGTGAAAGCGCTTGGTCAAGCGATGCGCGATCAGGGCAAGCAAGTACCGTGTTTCATCCAAGTCAACATCGGTGCCGAAGACCAAAAAGGTGGGTGCGCGGTTGATGTGCTGCCCGATCTGCTTGCGGCAGCGCATGATGCAGGCATTCCGGTGGCGGGCCTGATGTGCCTGCCCCCTGCCGACATCGAACCCGCACCGTTTTTTGCGCTGCTGGCCGAACTGGCTGCGCGCTATGATCTGAAGGGGTTGAGCATGGGTATGTCGGGCGACTTTGCCACTGCGGTGATGTTGGGTGCAACGCATGTGCGGGTTGGGACTGCTTTGTTTGGTGCGCGTCAGTAAGTTTTTTGACTGGCACAAAGGCCCGCAAGCACATTGGAGAGCATAACCTCTTCGTGGTTTTGTGGTTTTGTGTGAAATAGCTTTAAATTGCGAAACGTGTCAGCCCGGTGCTCACCGGCACGAGGACAGTCATAGCGTCGCTGGCTACTATGCCACACGCACTACGGATCGCTGTATCGCCTGCATCCATGCCGCCGGTCAGTGCGCCAAAAGCAGGCATGATGATCTTGTTCGTGGTCTGGACAAAGCAGCGCCGCGAGACCATGCGCTTGCGCATTACCGCCCGGTATTTGGGATGGAAATGGCCCGAAATCTCGGGTGCGGTATCGTCGGGATCGGCCTCGTGTCGCAATATTATACCAGACGCCACCAGTTCGAGAACGGATTTGCCACCCCAGCGTCCGGAAAGATGCGGGTCGTGATTGCCAGTGATCCACGTCCATTCGAACTGCCCCGTCAAATGGCTAAGCAACGCCGCCGCATCGCCGCCCAACCGAGCCTCACCATCATTGTCATGGAAATTATCCCCAAGACAAATGATTGCCTGCACATCGAATAAAGCTGTCAGGGTCTCCAGCTCTTTCAGTGTCGACAGGCTGTCATAAGGCGGCAACATCTGTCCGCCTGACGCATATGAACTGGCCTTTTCCAGATGTAGGTCGGCAACGAGCAACGCTCTTTGTTCAGGCCAATATAAGGCGGCATCGCCTGCGACTTCAAAAGTCTGTTGTCCAAAAGAAAAACTGCGCGTCATTGGCCGCGCCTATGGCGAAACGAAAGTGCGGAGGCAAGTCCTAGGGTATTGCTTGATTGCCTCGATGAATATTTGCAGCAAGACGGGTTGGTTGCGGTCGTGCGGCACCATTTGGCAGGTCGAAGCCAACCCGCCGGTTGCCAAAATCAATCACCACCCGGTCAAATAATTTCAACGAATCCATACCTAGCAAGATTGCCGGACGATCATTCAGTTTTAAGGCCGTAAAAGCATAATTATCGGAAAAAGTTATCGGTAAGCCCTTTATTGTCAAGCTGTCGATCTCGATTTCCTGAATTTGGGTATATTCACCGAGGAGCGTAGACCCTGTAACGCTTTTCATGACGACCGGTTTATAATCACCCATTCGGTGACGTCGGCTAAGCTTTTTACGCAGTGAGGCATTCCCCATTGTTGCCTGGGCACCGGTGTCGAGAATGATATCGACGGGCACGCCATCTATTCTCGCACTGGATAAAATCATCCGTCCCGCCCGTCGCTTGGCAGAAACGATTATCATGCCCTTTTCAAACTTACCCCTGCTTCCGCGCTTATTTGACGGTGTTACTTCCATTTTTTGATTTATGAAATCGAGCAAGACGCGGCTGTCTTCCAAGCTATCAATGCCGAGCAAACCATAAGCACCCAAATTTGATCGTTCTAGACCGGGCGCTTCGACCCCTTCCAGATTTACCGCTGCCGAAGTCAACCGTTCAATGAAGAAGGAATTGACCTCAGCTCTGCCGGATATCGTTGCCAATATCAGTTTTGGACCTTCATCCAACAATAGCCGCTTGGCAAAGTCATTGGCAATTACCGTGCGTTCCGCACCGGTATCAACAATGAAAGGCACCGCTTCGCTACCGTTCACCTGAACTTGCACTGTCATCCGCTCGGTGTGGTCAACATCGAATTCTTGAATGATGCCTGCTGTCGGTTTGGGGGCGATATCGCTCCCCTCTTGCGCTGACGCCTGGAGGTTGATTGAGGCACAACCCAAAAGGAGTGCGCATAGCTTCGGCAGATTGATCATATCTCTTCTCCCGAAAAGAATGATACGCCTGTTTGTCGATGGCAGCAAGCGGGCAGAATGTATCTCTACGGCGTCATTGCGACGCCAGCGAGACTTTCGGCTTCCAGTAATAATTCATCGTCTACCGACCCCTGGGCCACACTTTCGCGGCCAATCATTACCAGCAACGGCACCGCCAGCGGGCTGACGCGTTCGAGATCGACATGGAGCATCGTATCGGCGGCGCGGTCTAGTAGGTCGCCGAGCCGACCGACATCGGTCAGCCGCGCGCGGGCGTCGGCCCATGCCGCCTCAAGCAGCAAATGGTCGGGTTCGTACTTGCGCAGCACGTCGTAGATGAGGTCGGTCGAGAAGGTAACCTGCTTGCCGGTCTTGCGTTTGCCCGGATGTTGGCGCTCGACCAGCCCGCTGATTACTGCAACCTCGCGGAAGGCGCGTTTCAGAAGATAACTGCCTTCGACCCAATCGACAAATTCATCGGCCAATATGTCGGCGGAGAACAAAGGCGCGGGGTCGGTAATCGGCTTCAGGCTCCACACGCCGAGCGCATAGTCGCTGGCGACAAAACCCATCGGCATCAGCCCCCGGCTCTCCATCCGCCGGGTAAGCAACATGCCCAAAGACTGGTGCGCATTCCAGCCCTCGAACGGATAAGTGACCATATAATGGCGCTTGTCATGCGGGAAAGTTTCGACCAGCAATTGCCCCGGCTCGGGCATCTGGCTCCGGTAATCCTGCATTTCAAGCCATTCGCGCACCTCGTCGGGAAAGCGCACCCACGACGCTCGGTCGGTCAGCATTTCGCGCACCCGCCCCGCCAGGTGCGTGGTCAGCGGCATCCGCGCCCCCATGTAGCTCGGGATCGTGTTGGCAGGCTTGGTTGCGGCGCGGACGATGAGATCGAGATCCTTGATCGATTCGACCTCAAGTGCCATTCCGGCAAAGGTGAAGGCATTGCCGGGGCTTAGCGTCGAGGCAAAACCCTCTTCGACCTTGCCCAATTTGCGCCCATTGCGGAAGCGAACGTCGAGCATGGGCGAATCGACGATGATGCCCGCGTTGAACCGGTGCTGGGCCGCGAACTTAGGGTGTGACAGATGCCATTTCCCGTCGGGGCGCTTCACCAGCTTTTTGAATTTTTCATAAGCGCGAAGCGAATAGCCGCCCGTGGCGATAAACTCGATAACGCGGGCAAAGGTTGCGGCGTCGAGCGCAGAATAAGGCAACGCCGATTGCACTTCGGCAAGCAATTCGGCCTCGTCGAACGGTCCGGCGCAGGCGATACCCATCACATGCTGCGCCAGCACATCATAGCTGCCAACCTGAAACGCCTCGCCGTCGCGGACGCCTTCGCTCACTGCGTCGAAAGCCGCCTGCGCCTCCAGATATTCGAAGCGATTGCCGGGGACGAGGATGGCCTTCGAAGGCTCGTCCATCCGGTGGTTCGACCGACCGATGCGCTGCAACAATCGCGAAGACCCTTTGGGAGCGCCCATCTGGATGACACAATCGACATCGCCCCAATCAACGCCGAGGTCGAGTGACGCGGTGCAGACGAGCGCGCGCAACCGACCATCGGCCATCGCCCCTTCGACCTTGCGCCGCGCCTCAACCGACAGCGAACCGTGGTGGATGCCGATGGCATATTTCGGTTCGTTGGCATCCCATAATTTCTGGAAGATATATTCGGCGAGGAAGCGTGTGTTGCAGAATATCAGCGTGATCTTGTTGCGCCCGATTTCCTCGATCAGCTGTGGGACAGCATGTTGCCCGCTATGCCCCGCCCACGGCACGCGGCCTTCGGGGAGCAGGATAGTCAGGTCAGGCTCCGCCGCCGCCTCACCCTCGACCAGCCGCACCAGATCGATATCGCCATCGGGCGCGAGCCAGGCACGATAGTCGTCGGGATCAGCCACCGTCGCCGACAAGGCAACGCGCTGCATATCGGGGCTAAGAGTTTGCAGCCGCGCGAGCGAGAGGCTCAGCAAATCGCCGCGCTTGCCATTGGCGAACGCATGGATCTCATCCACAATAACGCGCTTGAGCGTCGAGAACAGCAGCACGCTGTCCTCATGGCTGAGCAACAGCGAGAGCGATTCGGGCGTGGTTAGCAAGATATGGGGCGGCTTCACCCGCTGCCGCTGCTTGCGATCCGACGGCGTGTCCCCGGTGCGTGTTTCAACGCGGATCGGGAGTCCCATCTCCTCAATCGGCGTCAGCAAATTGCGCCGCACATCGACCGCAAGCGCCTTGAGCGGCGAGATGTATAGCGTGTGCAAGCCTTCGGCGGGGTCGGCAATCAAATCGGACAGTGAAGGCAAAAACCCTGCTAGCGTTTTCCCCGCGCCCGTCGCCGCCACCAGCAGTGCATGTCGCCCTTCACGCGCCGCATCGAGCATATCCAACTGATGTCGCCGCGGCTGCCATCCGCGCAATGCGAACCAGTCAGTGATGACAGTGGGCAGTAGCGCGCTCACCAAGGCACCCTAGTTTCCGTCGTCTTGATGCGCTCTTAAGTAACCTTGCGAAGCGTTCGCCAAACGTCTCTTAATAATAGGGTCTGTCAGACACGGTTTCAGCGGTCCATTTGTACTTTGCGAAAATTCAGCGATCTCTAGAAAAGGAACTTCCACTCGATTCGAGTCCGACAGACGTGTGCTAATCATCTCACGGTCGATGATGATGATATTACAAACTCCGTCCCTTGCGGCTGATCGGATCGCGGCCAAAGCATCACCGAACGTCCAGCGCTTTGGTTGCTCCACCCTAATCGAATAATCCGGACCATCGATATTCGGTATTGTTAGTTCAACCAGAAATGCAAGGTCGGCCAGCTTACCGTCTGGTGTCCGCCATTGGCCTTTTTCATCCAAATAGACCGAAATGCCTATTTCTCCAGAACCGTCCAGTATCAACGAACTCGCAGACCCCTCTAACACCACTTCCAGCGGCTTCGGTCGAGTTGCAAGGTATAAGAATACGATGTCGGCCAAGCCCAGAGCCAACAAAATCCACAAAAGATGTTTCCGATTTATTCGCAAAGCCCGCATCGCATAGCATATTTTGCTTGGCTTCAATGCCCTGCTTGCTCTCCGCGTTCCAGCCCTGACGCTTCCAGCTGCGCATCGATTTGTGCCATCAGGCGGTCGAGACCTTCTTCGCTCGAAGCCTCGGCGCGTGCCACCAGCACATCCTGCGTGTTCGATGCCCGCAGCAACCACCAGCCATCGGGCGTGTTCACGCGTGCGCCGTCGGTGTTGTTGACGTCGGCACCGTCTGCCGACAGCCGGGCCAGAACTTCTTCGATCACCGCAAATTTGCGGCTCTCGTCGACCTGAAAGCGCATTTCGGGCGTGTTGATCATCTCGGGCATCGCAGAGCGCAATTCGGTGACGCTTTTTCCGAGCTTGGCCGATGCTGCCATCAACCGGACGGCGGCGTAGATCGCATCGTCGAAGCCGTAATATTCATGCTTGAAGAAGATATGCCCGCTCATCTCGCCAGCCAGCGGTGAACCTGTTTCCTTCATTTTGGACTTGATCAGGCTGTGCCCTGTTTTCCACATCAAAGGCTCACCGCCTAGTTCGCTGATCCGGTCGTATAACGCCTGCGACGCCTTCACATCGGCGATAATCGTCGCGCCGGGGACATCGCCCAGCACATCTTCGGCATAAATCTGCAGCAACTGGTCGCCCCAGATCACGCGGCCCTGCCCGTCAATCACACCGATCCGGTCACCGTCGCCGTAAAAAGCCACTCCGAAATCGAGGTTCTTTTCAGCGACAAGTCTTTGCAAATCGACCAGATTCGCCGGGTCGGTGGGATCGGGATGATGATTGGGAAACTGGCCATCCACATCCACAAACAAGAGATGATGCTCACCCGGCAACATCTTGACCAGCTTTTCAATCGCCGGTCCCGCCGCACCGTTACCCGCGTCCCAGCCGATGCGGAACGCCTTTTCGGGCGCTGCTTCGGCGACGCGGGCGACATATTGGTCAAGGATATCCAGATGCTCGGAAGTGCCGGCGCCCTCTACCCAGTCCCCTGCCGCTGCCATGCTGCCGAGCAACTGGATATCTGCGCCGAAAAACGGACGCCCTTGGAGAACCATCTTGAAGCCATTATAATTGGCTGGATTGTGGCTGCCGGTTATCTCGATGCCGCCGTCAACGCCGTCCAACACGGCTTCGGCATAATATAGCATCGGCGTTGGCCCCATGCCGATGCGGACAACATCGACGCCGCTGTCGTTGAGCCCGCAAACCAGAGCTTCTTCCAGCATTGGTGAACTCACGCGGCCGTCATAGCCCACGGCGGCTTTCTTTCCGCCTGCACGGATAAGGCACGTGCCGAAACCCCGACCAATGGCATAAGCGTCGTCAGCGCCCAAAGTCTCGCCGATAATCCCGCGAATGTCATATTCGCGCAGCGAAGTGGAATGGAAACTGTGGGGCATAGGTTTTCCTATTGAAAGGTTGGCAGAC
>JANMPK010000108.1:0-6584 GCA_031369825.1 Sphingomonadales bacterium | reverse complement strand
CATCCAGCCCACCGGCAATTTGCATCTGGGTAATTATCTCGGAGCGATCAAAAACTGGGTCAAAATGCAGAACGAGGGTGAATGCTTGTTCTTCCTGGCCGATCTGCACGCGATCACCGTGTATAATGACCCAGCCGAACTCAGCGCCAACACCCGCGAAATGGCGGCGGCGCTGATTGCGGCGGGGATCGACCCCGACAAGGCGATATTGTTCAATCAGGCCCGCGTTCCGGGGCATGCCGAACTTGCCTGGATGCTGTTCTGCACCGCGCGCATCGGCTGGCTGAACCGGATGACGCAGTTCAAGGAAAAATCTGGCAAGAACCGCGAAGGGGCAAGCATCGGGCTTTACGCCTATCCGGTGTTGCAGGCTGCTGATGTGCTGATCTATCAGGCAACGCATGTTCCCGTCGGCGATGACCAGAAACAGCATCTTGAACTGGCGCGCGACATCGCGGCGAAGTTCAACAGCGATTATAATGTCGATCTCTTTACGCTACCCGACCCGTATATCAGCGGGCCAGCGGCGCGGGTAATGTCGTTGCGCGATGGGGCTGCGAAAATGTCGAAATCCGACCCGAGCGATATGAGCCGGATCAACATGACCGACGACGACGAAACCATCATCCAGAAAATCCGCAAAGCCAAAACCGATGCCGAGCCGCTTCCTGACAATTTGGATGCGCTGGAAGGCCGCGCCGAGGCACGCAATCTGGTGAATATCTTTGCAGCATTAGCGGACATCACACCGCAAGCTGTGCTGGACCAACATAACGGCCAAGGCTTTGGCGCGTTCAAACCTGCGCTCACCGAATTACTGCTCGAAACCCTACGGCCCATCCGCGACCGGTTTGTCGCTTTGAAGTCCGATTCGGCGGCAATTGATGCCGTGCTGGCAAAAGGTGCAGAGCGGGCAGCCGCACTTGGTCGCCCCACCGTCGATGCGGCCTATCAGGCCCTAGGGCTACTTCGATAAGCCAAGCTTTTTCTCGCGCCGCCAAGTCAGCACCTTGACCAACCGCGCATGCAGTTGCGGCCCCACCGGATAAAGCGATATCGTCAAAGCAGCGGCCGCCGCCGAACAGGCTGGCCCGGCAATCATCACCAGTCGCATGCCCTCAATAGTGGCGGCGCTCTGCACTTCGTTGGCGCGGTAGCCGATTGTTTCGAGAACCTCACCCAGCCCCGCCGCCGCCAGCCCCAATGATGCTTTCTGGATGAGCGAGACGATACCGAATATCCCGCCTTCAGAGCGTATACCGCTGCGCCATTCGCCATATTCGACGGTATCGGGCATCATCGCCCAGAATCCGAAATAAGCTGCGCCTCCTCCGAAACCGAGCACCGCCAAAACACCCATTATGGCGGCAGGATCGTTCGGCATGAACCAGAACATTATATAGCCAATCACACCGATAAAAGTGCCTGACATCCACGCGGCACGCTTTGACCAGCGCTTCATCACCCATGTCCAGAACGGGATTGAGATCATCACCGACAGCGCACCAGCACCCAAAGCAGGGCCGATCAAATCCTCTCGCCCAAGCGCATATTTGAAATAATAAGGCAGCGTTTTGTTGGCGAGCGTCCCGCCAACCCCGCCAAGCAACATTGCGGCGCACACAATCCAAAACGCCCGGTTGTGGCGCAGCATATGTAGAGTTTGCAATATCGTGACATGTTGTTCCTTTGGCGGTGCAGCCGCCTCGCGCACCGTGGCGAAAGCAAACAGGAAAATTAGCGACGCCAAACCGCCATAAATCACTGCCACCCAGAAAAACCCCTCACGGCCTCCGCCCAGCATATCGACCAGTTTCAAGGTAAAGAATGCCGATAGCAACGCACAGGTCGCCGCCGCGATCATCCTATATCCGGCTAATATGCCGCGCTCTCCGCTGTTGGCCGTTATCACCGCAGAGAGCGCGAGATACGGCATCGAGACAACCGCATATAGCGTGCGAAACAGGATGTGGGTCGAGGTGGCGAACAGAATCAGCGCTGATCCTTCCAGCTTAACCGGCAGAAACATTAACGCCCAAGACAGCGCCAGCGGGACTCCGCCAAACAATAAATAGGGCCGGTAGCTGCCCCAACGCGTGCGCGTGCGGCTGGCAATATAACCCATGAAGGGGTCAAATAACGCATCCCAGATCAACGCCCCGGCAAATACCCATCCGGCTGTCGACGGCGAAAGCCCGAGCACATCGGTATAATAGAACAGCAGATAAAGACTGGCCGTGGTAAAAAACAGATTGAAACCGAAATCGCCCAGTCCGTAACCAAAACGCGTGCGAAAGCTCAATCTGTCATTCATCGGCCTAGCTTTCGGTTACGTTCAATTTTTTATCGCTGCCTGCATAGATACAAATGAACGAAAACCAACCCGATTACGCAGTCCCAAGGTGCTTATTATTCAACGCGCATTCAGATAATTGCTGCTATATGCCGAAAATAGACTGGGCAATCTAAGCCGGGGAAAGATCATGACCAATATCGTTTCGACATTTCGCAAAGCCGCAATATGGGCGGCACCACTTTCGCTTTTAACCTTGGGAGCATGTGCGACACCGTTCAAAGCCGACGTATCGCGCTTTCAGGAATTGCCTGCGCCACAAGGTCAGAGCTTCACAATCAAAGCCGCTGAGGCTGTCAACGCAGGTGGGATCGAATTTGGTCAATATGCTTCGCTCGTTGCGACCGAGATGCAGGAAATTGGCTATGTTCCCGCTTCCGCAGGCTCGCCTGCGGACATGACTGTGACGCTTGGCTATTCGGTTGACCAGGGCAAGGAACGCACCATCGTCCGCCAAGACCCATTTTACGATCCTTATTGGGGCTATGGCGGTTTCTACCGTCCTTATGTTGTGCGCACCCGTCGTGGGCACCGTTACATCTCGGGCTATTATGATCCGTTCCTGTTCAGCGGCTTCAACCGGCCTTATGATGTCGATAGCTTTACCGTCTACACCAGCGGAATGGACTTGAAGATCGACCGCAATGCCGATGGCAAGCGCGTGTTCGAGGGCAAGGACGAGGCTAAATCGAGGTCAAACAAACTCACCTATCTGGTGCCTAATCTGGTCGAGGCGATGTTCACCGGTTTTCCCGGTAACAGCGGCGAAACAGTGCGGATTTCGGTTGCACCCGAAGACAAAAGGTAACGCTCAAACTCCGCACCCAAGCTCCGACTTGCCATAGGCTACGCTCTCGCCGCGTGTGGCGCTAATTCCTGCATAAAGGTCCGTTGACGCAAATGTGCCGTCACGGCCTATTTTAAAGCCCTTCGATCTGAAAACCTCCATCACTTTGGCCGGTGGGTCAGCAAAATAGAGCGATTGTGCTTCGTAATGCTGCGCAATTGCGGTCAGCGACAACCCGTCAAATGAGCGTGGTACTCTTACAAAGGTACTTTTGCCTTCGGAAGCGGCATAAGCCTTGTCGCGCGCAGCTTCATCAGCAAATTCTTTATTTTCGAGTTCTGCCCATTGGGCACGCAGTTTCGCAGCGATTTTTGCAAATTCTGCTTCCAGCTCTCCTCCGAAATTACAAGTTCCAGGATTGAAACTAATCGTGATAGGTTTGCCGCCCAAGCGCGCCAAAATAGCTGCGCCGTCGCCAATATAACCAACCCCGCCTTTACTCAATTTGATCTCGATAAAGTCATTGGCGGTCAAGCCAGACAGCGTCAATTTGGTGCCCTCTTGGACCCGGTCAACCAATGTGCTGGTGGTATCTGGCTGCGCCCAAATGTCGATTGCGGTGTCCGTCGTCCACAGTTTGTCGTTCAGCATTTTGCTGATTTCGGGCGGCTCGGTATCCGACAGGTTGACCACACCGACAAAGCCTTTGCCATCGGTCAATTCAAGCCACTCGCTAGTGCCGTCCACGCCCAATTTGACAATGCCGGAAACGGCACTGCCGCGCGGCAATTTCCCCAGGATATTGCTGCCAACCGTGGTCGACTTGTCGCGGATATTGGCTTCGGTCATGGCAAACATCTGTTTGGGTTCAGTTGTCTCGCCTGCCTCGATGCTATTTCCATAAGTGCTGCCAGACGACGTGCTCATATCGTCAGCAACAAACAGCCAGAAATAGAGCGCACCGATGACCAGTAACGTTCCGACAACGGCGACAGGGAGCAGCCACTTGCGCGGTGGCTTTGGATCGTCGATTAAATCGGCTGGTGGATCATATTCAGGGGTAAAGTCGGCACCCTCCTTGAACATCGACAAGGGTGCAGCTTCTTCTATGGGCACAGGTTGCGCACCGACTGGCGGTTGCTGGTCAGGCGCTGGCATTTTCATCGCCGTTCCACATTTCGCGCAGAACCGCGCATCGGGCGTATTAGCTGTGCCACATGATGTGCAGAATTGTACCATAGCCCGCCTCCCGAATCCTTATCGCACCGTGGATAAGCTGTGGAAAGCGTGTTGGAAAGAGGCGATCAGGCTTCCAGTTGGCGGAGCAGCGCGCGGACGTCATTGTCCATTTCGCTGTCTTGCTGACGCAAGCCTTCAACCAGCCGCACTGCATGGATGACAGTCGAATGGTCACGTCCGCCAAATTTCCGCCCGATTTCGGGGTAGCTGCGCGGGGTCATGACCTTTGCCAGATACATCGCCACCTGACGCGGACGGACGACGGCGCGGGCACGGCGCTTCGACGACATTTCGCTGCGGTCGATACGGTAATATTCGCACACCGCACGCTGGATTTCGTCGATGGTGATCCGCCTGCGGCATGCGCTGAGGATATCCTTTAGCTGTTCTTCGGCCAGCGTGCGGGTAATCGGCTTGCCGGTCAATTGCGCATAAGCGAGCAATTTGTTGAGGCCACCTTCGAGTTCACGGACATTGCGGCTGATTGTGCGTGCCAGAAATTCGACCACATCTTCGCCGACCTGCGCCTCTGGCATATTCGCCAGACGCTGTTCGAGAATAGTGCGGCGCAGTTCGAGATCGGCCGGCTGGATGTCGGCAACAAGCCCCATCGACAGCCTTGATAATATGCGTTGGTCTACACCGTCGAGCGCTTGCGGCGCGCGGTCGGCGGCGACGACCAGACGTTTACCGGCTCCGATAATGGCATCTATAGTGTGCAGAAATTCTTCTTGCGTCGATACTTTGCCGATGATGAACTGGATATCGTCGATGAGCAGCACGTCGACAGCGCGCAACCGTGCTTTGAATTCCATGACTTCTTTGCGCCGCATCGCGGTCACAAATTCCATCATGAACTTTTCGGCCGACATATAAATGATCTGCGCATCAGGATTGACCTCTGCATAAGCATGGCCAATTGCGTGCATCAGATGGGTTTTACCCTGACCAGTCGCTGCTTGCAGATAAAGCGGGTTGAACAAAGGCTTTTCGACCGACGCGACCCTCTCCGCCGCGCTTAGCGCCAAAACATTGGTCTGGCCTTTGACAAAATTGGCAAAAGTCATTCGCGGATCAAGCGCACTACGAACCGGCAATGCTTCAACCGCATGGATTGCGGCTGGACGCTCAGCTACGCCATTACCGCGCAGCATTTCGACACGCGCTGCGCCGGGGCGGGTGCGTATCTTGAGTTGTTTGACTGAACCATTGGTTGCGTTCCATGCCATTCTCAGCCGGTCGGCATAATGGTCCGACACCCAACTGGCCGAAAAATCCGACGGCAGCAGCAATTCAAGCGTACCGGTAAGATCACAAAAATCACCGAGCGCGATTGAGCGAATCCATTGGCCATAAATTTGAGCACCCAGATCGCGGCGCAGGCCAGAAGAAATTGTCTGCCAGTCGGCATCCAGCCGCGCGGCAAAGGCGCTTATGTCTAGCGTGTCGCCCTTTGGCTGACCGGGATTATGTTGCGATACAGAAATATTACCGGTCACCTTGTGCTTGCCCCTCTTTACCACCCCTACCAGCACCGCAACCGTTGCATTTTTTTGCCTCTAGACAAGCACGCGACGCTCCCTTTGCCCATTCACCCCGAATGGAACGTCGTTCATGCCGAATATCATGTGAGGCATTGCATGACTGTCGTCAGGCGTTGCTGGAATTACTGTCTTAGACAGGGAAAATTGAGTCGATCAAGTGGCTGACTGCAAAAAAAGTGAAATAATTAATGTTGACTCGTCGCAAGCGAAGCAATTGCGTAAATTAATTTATAGTGCTCTGTTTTACGGCGATTTTCTGACAGTGGTTTGATTAATGGCCAAACGAATCGCCGGAAATGCTCACATTTATTTTGGCCAAAGAAAAACCCGCCGGTCAAAGGGCGGGTTCATCGTTTCAAAGCTGGACAGGTCCCAGCCGAAATTTATTCTTAGGCGATGGCACCCACTGCCTTTGTCAGGCGTCCGAACTTGCGCGATGCGGTGTTTTTGTGAAATACACCCTTCGAAACGCCGCGCGCCAATTCAGGCTGCGCTGCGGCAAGTGCTGCAGTTGCAGCTGCCTTGTCACCAGTTTCAATCGCGGCTTCGACTTTTTTGATGAAAGTGCGGATGCGGCTGACGCGTGCGCCATTCACTTCGGTGCGACGCGCGTTGCGACGGATACGCTTTTTTGCTTGCGGCGTATTGGCCATTTTAGTCC
>JANMPK010000076.1:0-2089 GCA_031369825.1 Sphingomonadales bacterium | reverse complement strand
GTGCCGGTGCCGCATTTCGGCGTGGTGCTGACGAAGGAACTATGGGAAGCACTGGCGGCGCGGTTGCAGGCGGCGGGCATCCATTTCGGTATCGAACCGCATATCCGATTCAAAGGCGAGGTCGGCGAGCAGGCGACGATGTTTTTTCAGGACCCCAGCGGCAACGCGCTTGAATTCAAAGCCTTTGCCAATGATGCGATGTTGTTTGCGACTTGAAACTTATTAGGGACTGTCCCTAATTAGCGCGCCACCTGCTCCATCGTCGTCACGCCAGCGCATTTCTCGCTGGTCTCCGCACCGCCGCCTGCCAGCATGCTGAACGCGATAAAACCGCCGACCACGAGCACCACGAATGCCGCGCTCAACAGGCCCAGATATTTCTCGATAAACGCCTTGATTGGTCGTCCGAATTTCCAGAACAGGAAACCGACCAGCATGAACTGGAACGCGCGGGAAAGGACACTGGCCCAGATGAAGGTAAACAGGTTCATATGGATAAAACCGGCGGTCAGCGTCAGCAGCTTGAACGGGATTGGCGTCGCGCCTTTGACGAGGATGATCTCCGCGCCATATTCGCGTAAGTAACAGGCAGCTGCGGGAAAACTGTCCCAAAGGCCAAGCGTTTTTAGGAGCAGAATGCCAAAACTTTCATAGGCGAAATAGCCAATCGCATAGCCGAACAATCCGCCCAGAACCGATGCCAATGTGCAGATTGCGCCATAGCGCAGCGCCTTGTCGGGCCGTGCCAGACACATCAGGCCGAGCAATGGGTGTGGCGGGATCGGGAAGAAGCTCGATTCGACAAAGGAGAACAGGAACAGCCAGCGTTCGGCATGCGCGTGCGCTGCCTTTTCCATCATCCAGTCATAGAGGCGTTTGAGCATGGATGTGCGCCCTAAAGCCAATGCCGGGGATTGTCGAAAACTAATTCGCAGCCTGCGTTTGGTGACCAAATGCCGATGTGACGCTCAGGCCGTATTCGTGCCATTTTATGTCAAGCACCCCGCCGCGCGCCCCGATTATGCGGTCGATCAGTTTCAGGCCCTGACCCTTGGTCCGGCCATGCGATGCAACGGGCTGATTGGATATTTCGTCCCAGATGATCGCAAAGCCGCCGGGCCGTTCAACTGCACTGACGCCTATGGAACCACCAGCGGCCAGTGCGCCATGTTTGGAGGCGTTGACCGCCAGTTCACCAAGCACAAGTGCAATCGCGTCTGCCCGGCCCTGATCGACGGCGATCACCGGCATGTTTGCGACCGATACCAGACAACGCGCGCTGTTGAACGGCATGACCAACGCGGTCACAAGATCTGAAATATTTGAGGGCGCGTTGTCTGACGAAAACAATGTCTGCGCCGCCGCAATCGTCGCCAGCCGGTCGCGCATTTCGCGGGCGAATGCCTCTCTTTCGGGGTTGCCCTCGGCAAAACCGGCGAGCAGCCCGCTAATCATCGCATAGGTGTTGCGGATACGGTGCCGCATTTCCTCGACCGCGATTTCCAGCGCCTGTCGGCTGGTTTCGGTAGATGTTATATCGCGCGAGATTGCCAGAAATCCCACCGGGGTCGTATCGGCATTTTCAACACGCGTAACGCACACACTCCACCAGCGCGGGTTTCCCTTGGCGGTGGGGCAATAGGCGTCGAAGCGCACCACTTCGCCCGTCGCCGCCTTGACCAGCGCATCATTGACTATAACGTGCATTTCGGCGGGCCATGTCGCCGACCAGTGCTGGTCACGGATGCTGCAGAAATCATCGACCTCCATTGCGCATATGCCGTTGGCGTTCATCCACAGCAGCTTGCCGTCCAAACCGACAAGTTTAACGCAATCGACGCTTTGTTCAAATACCGATGCCAATGTTTCGGCGGACAGCGCTGCGTTTGTTAACATGCTACGGCCTCCATCGCAGGTGTGGACGCCATTATTGACAGATGGCGGGGCATCATCGTCAAGACATCACGCATAAAGCGATGAAATGGCAATAAATAGATATCGGGGAGATGCAAGCGCGCACCTCATCCCAAAGCTATTTCATGATTATTTCGGGGCGATCTTGTCCACCGCGCGTTCGGCTGAATCGCCG
>JANMPK010000066.1:0-2771 GCA_031369825.1 Sphingomonadales bacterium | reverse complement strand
CGCAAATGCAAGCCGTTCAAACGCAAGCGGCGGTAAAGAGTTGCATCGAGGCTTTACCCGAACGGCAACGCGCGGCGGTGATACTGACTTATTATGAAGAGACGCCCAACCAACCGGCGGCGGAAATATTGGAAATGCAATTGAAAGCCTTTGAATCCCTGTTGTTCCGTGCGCGCAGTTCGCTGCGCGATTGCGTCGAGCGCAAGGGTGTCTCGGGTCTGAGGAACGCGTGATGGCCGAGCCTGAATTCTCCCCCGAAGTCCGCACCGCGCTCGACAGCTATGCCGTGCCGCCGTTGCCTGCCGGTTTTGCCGACCGGTTGCTGGCGCGGATTGAGGCTGGTGATACCGCAACGGTAGCTGCGGCGACCGGTTTTGCCAGCCGCTTGCGCCGGAGCAGTGGCGGTGCCTGGCGCCGGTCCAGCAGGATTATCGGCTCGGTCGCTTTCCTGTCGCTGGCAACCGCAACGGCTGCCGCTGCCGGAATCTTCGGCAATCCGGTCTATGTGCCAGGGGTTAGCGAAGTGCTGGCAAAAACCGAATTGGTCCCTGCCCCGCGTTATATCGCACAGGAAAAATCGTCTGTCTTGGCCCCAAAACCAAAGGATGTCGCCGTAACAGATGTGCCCGCTCAACCGGCAAACGGCACCGAGGCAGTGGTCAGCCGCATCGAGCAATTGCGCGAGAATCCAAAGTTTGAAAATCTGACACCAAGCCAAAAATTTATCATCGCGCGCAAAGAAGTGCGCACTATGGTTCGTTCGGGCGAAGCGACGCCCCAAGAGGCGCGCGCTGCCGTGCGTGTGCTGGTGCGAAGTGCCGACCCCGAAACCAAGGCGCAGTGGAGAGAAACGGCCAAAGCTCGTCGGGAAGCGCGCTTGGAGCGGCGTGAGCAAGCTGCACTAGCGCCGACCGAAGCCGGTCCGCTGGCAACGACCGCCGGGGAACCCGACATAGCGCCAGTAACTAACGAGTTACCGCTGATTGCCACCGAAAACCTTGCGCCCGACAAGATTGAAGCGCTCCGTGATCGCTACCGCGATGCGACACCCGCACAGCGTGCCGAAATCCGCCGAGCCTTGCGCGAGCGGCGCACCATCCGCCAGCAACGGCGGCCTCAATAATTCTCCAAAAATAATGCGAAGGGTTTTCCGTTCCGACGCGTTGAATGTTCAGGAGCGGGGAAATCTCCCTCCCCCGAGCACAGGAGAAATGACATGAAATATTGGATCGCTTTGCCGCTGGTTGCTCTTGCCACCATGACGGCTGCTAACGCCCAGACCACAAAAACAGTCACTGTTGAAAAGCCAAAGGGCACCGCCACCAAGACCGTGACCCGTGACAAGGAAGCAGGAACCTTGGTTGTCGATGCCAGCGCCACCCGCAACAGCGATGGGGCAACCGCTACCCACCACCGCGAACGCACACGCACCGAAGACGGCGGCAGCGGCAGCGGCAGCGGCTCGCAGACCGGATTCAACGGCAAGACGCGTTCCTATGAATATGACCGCGTACGCACCGAAGACGGCTTCACCACCACCGGTTCAGCGACCGACAAGCAAGGCCGCGCGTATGAATATGACGCTTATGGCCGCAAAACCGAAACCGGCCGCAAGAATAGCCGCACGGTTACCAGAGACGGCGATCAGGTATACAACCGCACAGGCAATGTCTCGCGCGTCGATGGCCAGATCCAGCGCGATGTGAGCGTAACGCGCGACCCGAGCTTCAAGCCACGCAACGCACGTCCGCTGCGTCCGGGTAAAGCACTGCGCAAAGGTCGCCGTGGCTAATTCCAACACAGTTTGCTACGTGTCCCAATGCACTCAAGGCGCGCAGCAAAACCCCATCCGGGCAAATGCAACCCCTGAAGATCAGCCCGGCACCTTTTGGGGAGCAGCGATGCCATTTCTCCCGCATCGCTGCTCCTCTTCTTGTAAAGTCTGAACGCCTGCCATTGCGCGGCACCCACTTTCGTGGCAGCCTCTTTCAATCACGCCGATGGTGGAGAGTGGCATGGGGATCATTGAAATTTTGGGTTTGGCAGGCAGCCTAAGCCTGCTGTCCGGCTGGCGGCTCTATCTCACCGTTTTTGCCACTGGCGTTGCGATGCACTTCAACCTTGTGCCACTGCCAGAAAATCTGGCGATGCTCGATGTTCTCGCCAACCCCTGGGTAATCGGTGTTAGCGCGCTGGGCGCGGTAGCCGAGTTTTTTGCCGACAAGATCGCATGGCTCGATTCTATCTGGGACGGGCTGCACACAATCATCCGCCCAGTTGGCGGCGCGTTATTGGCGCTGGCGGTGGTCGATAGCGCTGATCCGACTTGGCAGGTCATCGCTTTTCTGCTCGGCGGCGGCGCGGCTTTGGCCAGCCATGCGACCAAAGCGACGGCAAGGGCGGCGGTCAACACCAGTCCGGAGCCGGTCAGCAATGTCATCCTTTCAACCGTCGAAGATGTTGCCACCGGCGGGCTTTTGATGCTCGCGTTCGCCAATCCGGTCGCCGCAGCGATCATCGCTGCGGCTTTGCTGCTTTTGGCGATTTATGGGCTGTGGAAAGGCTATCAAATGTTCCGGCGGGTGTTTCCAAAGCCGGTTGCTGATAAGATTGAGGGTTGATCTCGCACCCCCACCAATAGGTCCGTATCGAACGGTTGCCTACGTCCCTTGTCCCGGAACAAAAACCACCTGCTGACCCGTCGGTGTTCGTGGTGCCACGGGCTGTGGCAAGATGCCGCTATAGCCCGAATATAAAAATCCGCCATCAAC
>JANMPK010000059.1:0-4732 GCA_031369825.1 Sphingomonadales bacterium | reverse complement strand
ATATTTGTCCGGCGGAAATCCCGGCTGAAATCGAACAGTTCATGCTCGACACCGCACTCAAGGCGCACCAATTGTTAGGTTGCAAAGGCGCATCGCGCACAGATTATCGCTGGGATGACGAGCTTGGTAAAGATGGCATTTTTGTCCTTGAAACCAACACCCAACCGGGCATGACGCCGTTAAGCCTTGTTCCCGAACAGGCCAAGCAGGTAGGTATCAGCTATGAGCAACTGGTCGATATCATCGTCAAAGAGGCGCTGGCATAATGGCGACCACGGCGCGTAAAGGCGGCAAGACTAGGGCCAAGGCAAAGAGCGCCGCGCCACGCAAAAAAGTGCGCCAGATTTCGCTGTTCGACCGTTTTTTGCGGACACTGCCATTTTCCGAAGCCGAGATCCAGCGGGTCTTCACATGGTTCGTGATCGCTGGTCTCGCCATTGCTGCGATTGTTGCCGCGCAATGGTTCGGGCTCACCGCCGCCGCATATCAACAATATGCGCAACTTGCGGCTAAGGCAGGATTTGAGGTCAAACGCGTCGAAATTACCGGGATGGAACGCGTCGATCAGCTTAAGGTTTATGACATCGTACTCGCTGAAAAAGACCGCGCGATGCCGTTGGTCGACATCGACAAAATTCGTGCTGATTTGATTGATTATGGCTGGATCAAAGACGTTCGCGTCTCACGTCGCTTGCCCGACACGCTGGTAGTGGAAATCATCGAACGTAAGCCAACCGCATTGTGGCAACGCGACGGCAAATATTCACTAATCGACGCAGAGGGCATCGTGCTGGAAAATACCAGCCCGGAAAAAGCAGGCGATTTGCCGATGCTTAATGGACCAGATGCCAACCGTCATTCTGTGGCATTGGGTGAGTTGCTGAACAAGGCGACTTCGCTAAAGGCGCAGGTAGCAGGGGCAAGTTGGATCGGTAACCGGCGTTGGGATTTGCGTTTCAAAACCGGCGAAACCTTGGCCTTGCCCGAAGGAGAAAAGGCCGCTGCCGAAGCATTGCTCAATTTCGCCCGGATGGACGGCATCCACCGCTTGCTCGGGCGCGACATTATCCATTTCGACCTGCGTGACCCAGAACGCGCTTATTTCCGCAAGGCACCCAAGCCCGAACCGGCGAAGGCGGATAGTAAGACCGCTGCAAAAGACGATGGAACCGAAGCATGAAGGCGGCACGTGTAGAAAAAATAATATCGGCCATCGACATTGGATCGTCGAAGGTTTCGGCGCTGATTGCTGGCAAGACCGATAGCGGCGATCTGATCGTATTAGGCACCGGTCAGCGCGAAAGCCGGGGTGTTACGCGCGGCTGCATTGCTGATATCGAGCAGGCAGAACTGTCGGTCCGCCATGCGGTTGAGCAGGCCGAACGTATTGCAGGCATTAATATTGACCGCGTCTGGGTCGGCATGTCGGCAGGAGGACTGGATAGCTTGCTGGCTCCGGTCGAGATCGAACTCGGCGGCGACCGGATCGAACAGGCCGATATCGACGAGCTGCTGCAAGCGGGCCGCGCCAATATTGATACCGGTGGTAAATTGCCGCTGCATATCCAGCCGACGCTTTACTCGCTCGATGGCGTCGGCGGCGTCGCCAATCCGGTTGGATTGCATGCCGACCGGTTGGGGGTGGACATCCATGTTGTGCTCGCTGACCAGTCTCCCGTCCGCAATATTGATATGACGGCACGCGCCGCGCATCTGGAAGTTGAGTCTATTGTGGTGGCGCCTGTTGCAACGGGGCTTGCTTGTCTGACATCCGAAGAGAGAGAGTTGGGTGTAGCGCTGGTCGAATTCGGCGCGTCGATTACCAATGTGTCGGTGTTTATTGGGGGAATGCTGGTCGGGCTTGAAACCATCCAGCGCGGTGCAGCCGACATCACCGATGACATCGCATCAACCTTCGGCATTCGCCGCGCGCAGGCTGAACGACTAAAATGCTTTCACGGTTCAGCGCTGACCAGCCCGCGCGACCATCAGGAAGTGCTAGACGTCGGGCCAGATGAAACCGGGACTGAAGCGGCTGTCAACGCTCCACGCATCACCAAAGCGCAATTGAACGCAGTGGTTTGCCAGCGCGTCGATGCTATTGTCGCGGACATTGGCCGTGCGCTTAAAGAACTAGGTTTCGCGGGCCCTTCAAGCCACCAGGTCGTCCTCACCGGTGGTGGCGCAGAATTGAAGGGCATTGCCGAGAATATGCAAGGTGCGCTTGGCCGCACAGTCAGGATCGGTCGCCCCAGCGGCCTAAGTGGTATCCCTGAGGCGCATAGTGGACCGGCTTTTGCGACATTGGTGGGGCTCATCCACTACGCAGCATCTGACCGTGTCGATATGAAATCGGGCTTTGATCACAGTAATGATTACTCGTCCGGTGCGATGCCCAGCCTATTTGACCGAATAAAGAAGGCAATCGTTGAGAATTTTTGACAGAAAGCTGTGCAAAATAGTTAATTTTATGGTGTGTGCGATTCCAAATTGTGTCAGAAGCGTGAAAATTTCAGTATATGCCAATACGGCAAGGGGGTAATGTCATGAGCATCAATATCGGTCCTCCCGTGGTTGATGAGTTGAAACCGAAAATCGCGGTTATTGGCGTCGGTGGCGCTGGTGGCAATGCGGTTGCCAATATGATCAATGCCAAGGTCGAAGGCGTCGATTTCATTGTCGCCAACACGGATGCGCAGGCGCTGAACGCATCGCCGGCCGAATATCGTATCCAGCTTGGGCCTGATATTACTCAGGGCCTGGGCGCAGGGTCACGCCCTGAAGTCGGTCGTGCAGCGGCTGAAGAGACTATAGAGCAGGTAAAGTCGGCGCTTGCCGGTGCACATATGTGCTTTATCGCCGCCGGTATGGGCGGCGGCACCGGAACCGGCGCGGCGCCTGTGATCGCGCAAGCTGCGCGCGAACTGAACATCCTGACCGTTGGCGTCATTACCAAACCGTTTATTTTTGAAGGCTCGCGCCGGATGCGGTCTGCCGATGCAGGCATCGAAGAACTGCAAAAGCATGTCGATACGCTGATCGTTATTCCGAACCAGAACCTGTTTCTGGTTGCCAACCCTAACACCACATTCAAGGAAGCATTCCTGCTCGCTGACGAGGTGTTGCAACAGGGTGTGCGGGGAATTACCGATCTGATGGTGATGCCCGGCCTTATCAACCTGGACTTTGCCGACGTGCGATCAGTGATGCACGAAATGGGCAAGGCTATGATGGGCACCGGCGAAGCAGAGGGCGACGGTCGTGCACTCGAAGCTGCTGAAAAGGCGATTGCCAACCCGCTTCTCGACGGCGTGTCTATGCAGGGAGCGAAGGGCGTTATCGTCTCGATCACCGGCGGCGAAGACATGCGTCTGATGGAAGTTGACGAAGCAGCAAACTATATCCGCGAGCTGGTTGATCCTGACGCCAATATTATCTGGGGTTCGGCGTTTAACGAGAATTTGAACGGCAAAATCCGTGTTTCGGTTGTGGCAACGGGCATCGACAGCGATGCTGGTGCGGTTGCATCATCGTCTGCAGCGCGGCCCTTCGCGTTTAGCCGTCCGGCAGAACCGATTGTCGAAGCCGCGCCTGCTGCCGCATCAAGCCTGTTTTCTAGCGAGCCTGAGCCGGTAGCTTTAGAAGCAGATATCGAAGCAGAAACGGTTGAAGACGATAGCCTTAACCTGACCAGCGAATATGGCGTCGAAGAAGGCGCTGAAAATACCGAAGACGCCGAGGAAGAATCGGCCCCAACCTGGACTCGTGCCGAAGAAACGCGCGGTGACGATGATCTTCTGGAACTCGGCGATGCGCAGGTTGCTGGTGAGGGCGATGCAGATCCCGAAATGGTCGAAGCCTCAGATCAGGTTGATGTAACCCCCACGCCAGAACGTGCGGCCCCCCGCATTTCGACGGGTGGCACATTGTTTGAACGGATGTCTAATTTGTCGCGCGGTCTATCGCGTTCGGATGAGGAAGAAGATGAAGCCAAGGATGAGGGTGCATCTGGCGGCCTCAACATCCCACGCTTCCTTGACCGACAGAGCAACAACTGATTGTTCAGGGCTGCGTAAGCCTGAACTTGGTAACGGAACAATTCGTCTCTTTTGCGGAACCGTTAATCGGCGGGCCTGTAAGCATGTTTTGCATGCAGCCGACCGATGAGCCAATAGGCCAGATATGAATGTGATATTATTACGTAGCCTTGTTGCGGTTTCGCTGATTGGTCTGTCTGCTGGAGCGTCTGCGCAAGTGGTCGATGAAAGTGCGCTCGACGAGCTTGACAAAAAAGACCAGTCATCCGTTCTTGCAATCCGTGAACCAGCTGGGGCTGTGGAGCTTCGCGCTGCAATGCGGCGTATTGCCCAACAACCGACTGATGCAGACGCGTTGGCCGATGCTGGCAATGCAGCGCTCACCTTGGGTGATGCTAATGCTGCGTTAAATTTTTTCACACGTGCGAATGCTGTACGTCCGCGCGATGGTAAAATAACCTCGGGGCTGGCGTCGGCAACCGTTCGAACCGAAAATCCGTTCGAGGCATTGCGTTTGTTTGACGATGCTGTCCGGCTCGGCGTTAGTGAACGCTCGATTGCTGCTGACCGTGCACTTGCCTTCGATCTGTTGGGTAATTTTGCCCGCGCGCAGCAAGATTACAAGCTTGCCCGCAGCGCTTCGACATCGGAAGATGTCATTATCAGACAGGCGATATCGCTGTCGCTATCCGGGC
>JANMPK010000037.1:0-2728 GCA_031369825.1 Sphingomonadales bacterium | reverse complement strand
CCCGCCGCCACATATTCTCGATGTCGTGCGGATCGTTGCCCGCGACATAGCGTCCGAACACATCCTCGATCATCTTGGCGACCAGATGCGGTTCGAATGGCACGCAATAAGCCTCGCCGATGCCGGACACGCCGCTGTCGGTGGTCAGTTTCACAAAGACAAAATAGCGTCCGCCAAAATGCGGCGGCGGATTGCCGACGACAAACGTCTCGATGTCAGTCAGCTTCATCCTTCAAAGCCATTGATAACTTTGATCTCGAGGAAATCATGCAGGCCCCATTCGCCCCATTCGCGGCCGTTGCCCGATTGCTTGTAGCCACCAAAGGGCGACGCATAATCCTGCCCTGCGCCATTAATACTGACCCCGCCTGCGCGCATCCGACGCGATACCCGGCGGGCGCGATCAAGGTCGCCGCTCTGCACATAAGCCGCAAGGCCATAGGGTGTGTCGTTGGCAATTTCGATGGCGTCGGCTTCGTCCTTAAAAGGGATCATGACCAGCACCGGTCCGAACACTTCTTCCTGAGCAATCGCCATTTTGTTGTGGACCCCGGCAAAGACTGTCGGCTTGACATAATAGCCGCGATTAAAACCGTCTGCCCTGCCCGTACCTCCAGCGACAACTTGAGCGCCTTCGTCAATTCCGACCTGAATCAGGCTTTGAATCTTATCGAATTGCAACTTGCTAACCACCGGTCCGAAATGCCGACCTTTCTACATCGGATCGCCGAGCTTTGCATTTTTTGCGACGCGTGCAGCGATTGCGACCGCCTCATCATAAGCAGATGCCTCGACCAGCATTCTTGTTGGCGCATTGCACGACTGGCCTGCATTTTCAAAACAGTGCAGCACGCCGCGTTTGACTGATTTTTCCAGATCGGAATCGGCAAAGACGATGTTCGCGGATTTTCCGCCCAATTCCTGCGACACACGCTTAACGGTGTCGGCGGCGGATTTTGCTACCTGAATACCCGCCCGTGTCGAACCGGTGAACGATATCATATCGACCTCTGGATGGCTGGTCAGTGCGTCGCCAACTGCGGGGCCCGTGCCGTGCAACATGTTGAAAACGCCTGCCGGAAAACCTGCCTCGTCGATGAATTCGGCAAAGAGCTGTGCCGATAACGGCGCTAATTCACTCGGCTTTAACACCATAGTACAGCCTGCAATTAATGCAGGACCAATCTTGGCGGCTAGTTGGTTAATCGGCCAGTTCCAAGGAGTAATGAGAACGCAGACGCCAATAGGTTCGCGCACCAGCCGCGCGTTTGTCCCGATCTTTCGCTCCCACTCCAGTTCACGCGCGGCAGTAATCGCTTCCTTGAGATGACCGGGACCGCATTCAGCCTGTGCATTATAGGACAGATCATAAGGCGCGCCCATTTCGGTCGATATAGCAGTCACCATTTCGTCATAACGCCGTTCAAAAATGGCAATCAGCTTTTCAACCAGCACGATGCGGTCGTCGAGTGATGTCGCTGCATAACCATCAAACGCCGCTCGCGCCGCCCGAACTGCCATGTCGACATCATCATGTCCACAAACTGCGACGACTGCACAAATCTCTTCGGTCGCTGGATTAACCGCAGTGACGGTTTGGGTCGACGTCGCTGGCGCGGCCCACTTGCCGTTTATATATGATTTCAACGGAACATTAGACATAACCACAAGCTCTTTTCTGATCTTCGATAATATATTTTTCGGCGCGCCAATAATGCCAAGCCGCCCAGAACCCAGTCGGCGCAAGAACGAGCAACGCCAAGCGCAACGACGCGGCATCTGCACCGCCAGGTCCGGCAAAATAGTCGCTGAGTAACCCTACGCCCTGTGGTGCCACAATCAAATTGAACACATTTGCGATCAGCAAAGAGATGGCTATGAACATCGCGCGCATCTTTGGCGGCGCAAGATTTTGCGCCAGCGAAAACGCCGGGCCGATGTAGAAATAAATGGCGGGAATAAATATCCACCACATCACGGTCGCTACGCTCAATGAATTTGTCCAGTAAGCGATGATTGACGGTATCGTCGCCAGCGCTGTGACGACACTAAGCAGGCGCAATATTTTTCGGGGATCATGATAGGCTGGGCGGGCCACAAGCCATGCGGTGAACAAAGACGCCGCGATACCCATGACGAGATGGATCGGGCCGACGACAGCACCCGCCTCGCCGACGTCCAGACCATAGGTCCGCTGAATGAAGGTAGGCGTGAACCACATCAACCCCCAACCCCATAGCGCCGAAAGTCCACTACCCATCATCGCGTGCACAGCCGCTTTTTGAGACCAGAGGAACTTCATCGTCTCGATAATGGGCGGTGCGGGTTGATCAGACACCGCATCCAGCCGTCCGCGCGCAGGTTCTTTTATGGTAATGAAGATTATCAAGGCAAGAATGATGCCCGGTATGCCAAGAACGTAAAAGGCCGCACGCCAGCCATATTCAGCGGCGACTGCCCCCGCCATGTCAGCGCCGAGCCACGCACCAATTGGTGCACCGAGTGCGAATATCGTCATCGCCATCGCACGCCGGTTGGCAGGGAAATAATCGGCCACAATCGAGTTGCACGATGGCGTTCCGCCGGCTTCGCCGATCCCAACACCAATTCGCGCGAGCAATAGCTGCATATAGCCTTGCGACATCCCGCAAAACGCTGTCATTGCCGACCAAACAGCCATCGAAGCGGCGAGTAAATTCTTGCGGTTGTAGCGGTCAGCAATCCAAGA
>JANMPK010000034.1:0-4709 GCA_031369825.1 Sphingomonadales bacterium | reverse complement strand
GCCGTCGGCGTCGATGCTGGCGGGCGAGGCGCATTTTACGACGGATCGGGGGACGCTGCATGTTGCCACCGGGGCCACGACCAGGCTGCCGGTGGTGCCTGCGATTGACGACCTGACGATGGTCGCATCGGTCGACGGTGCCGCCGATTTCCTGATCCTGCACGATGCTTCGGCGAGCGGGCAGAAGGAAGGCAAGATCACCGTCAATGCTTTCAAAACCGCGCTCAATATTCCGGCAAGCGATCTCGATGAGAAAGCGGCGGTCGTCTCTGGCGGCACATCGGGCTATCTCTGGGGGACCAGCGGCACCGATGGCATATTGCGGATGAACACGTCGATGGCGTGGACCAAGGATGCGGGCAATGCTTTTGTCACGCTCGCGGTCGGTGACGTCGATTGCGGGACGTTCTAAGCCATGCCGTCGCTCGCCCACAAACGCGGCACGCGCGCGCAGATTGATGCGGCGGCGAGCGCAAACGCGCTCAAAACCGGGGAAGTGTATCTGATCACCGACGAAGCGCGCCTGACCATCGGTACGGCGGCCAATGCCCATGCGGCGGCGGCCAAACAGGGCGAGGGCGGTGGCAGCGATCCGTGGGTCTGGCAAAAGCTGGCGGCGGATGTTGCCAACAGCAATGTTACGCTGGCACCGGTGACGGGTTTGAGCTTCACGGCGACCCCAAACACGACCTATCTGGTCGAGGTGATTGGCACTTTCCAATCGGCGGCGGCGACCACCGGGATTGCGGTTGCGCTTGATATTCCGAGCGGATCGGTCACCGGACTGGTGCTGGCGACGATATCGGCAACCGGCTTGGTTGCCACCGAACAAATCGCCGACAATGCGACGACCGGGGTCACCACAGGCGTCCGTGCGGCGGCAACCAATGTACCGCTGACAGCAAGTTTCATCGTTGCTGTCGGTGCGACTGGCGGCGCAGTTCAACTGCAATTCCGCAGCGAAGTTGCCGCATCGGCGGTGACGATGAAGGCCGCGCTGACCGCAATGGGACGGCGGGTAATTTAATCTCAATATAAGGATAAAGAAAATGCTGAGCAGCGATGCGCTCGGTCTCGACGGCGTGATGCTGGACGAGGCGAAGGCCTATTTGCGCCTTGAATCGGATGAAGATGATGCCCCGTTGGGCGCGATCATTCTTGCCGCAATCAACCATGCCGAGCGCTTTACCGCGCAGATGCTGATCAGGCGCGGTGTGCGCGAGATACGCAGCGTTACTTCGTTGTGGCAACGGCTGACCGCGACCCCGGTGGCGGCCTTTACCAGCCTGACCGGCATTCCGGCGGAAGGCACGACATTCGTGGTTCCGGTGACGGGCTATAGCACCGAAATCGACAGCCACGGCGAAGGCCATTTCCGCGTCACCCAACCGGGGTCTGCGGGGCGGGTCGAGGTCGTTTATCAAGCGGGGTTGGCGGATAATTGGGCTGCACTGCCCGAGGCGCTGCGGCTCGGCATCTTGCGGCTGGTCGGGCATCTCTATGCCCACCGTGATGCGTGCGACGACGACGGGCCTCCCGAGGCCGTCGCGGCATTGCTGCGGCCTTGGCGGCGGGTTCGGCTTTGAATTTTATCTACCTCTTCACCGTTCGCTTCGAGCCCAGTCGAGAAGCCTGCCGTCGCGCGCAACCTCACGGTGTCTCGACTGGGCTCGACACGAACGGATTTTTCCAGGAACCAATATGACCGAATTTGCAGGCTCCTTACGTGAACGCGTGGTGATCGAACAGCGGCAGGGCAACCGCGATCTGCTCGCCGGTGCGACCGGCCAATATGCCTATGCGGGCGAGGCTTGGGCGGCGTTGATGCCCTTGATGCCTGCCGAGTTAATGCAAGGCCATGCGTTGTCTGCGATGCCGCGCTGGCAGGTGACGATGCGCAAGCGGGAGGGGCTAGGCCCGGGAACGCGGCTGACATGGCGGCGTAAATATCTGGCGGTGCGGGGCGTCATCAGCGACCCGCGCGAACCGGCGCAGATCGTGCTGACTTGTGAGGAGGTACGGTGAGCTTGGAACGATTGGCAGCGCGCGGCGAAGCTGTCGGTACAGACGCTGCGGAGCGTGCGCGTGACCGCCTGGCCGCGCGTGCCAGTCTGCCGCCCGGCGTTGACATCGCGCCATCGCCACAAGGCATTGTCCTATCGGGCAAGCGTCTGCGCCGCCGCTACGTCACTGATCCCGAATTAAGGAATTTTGCCCGATGAGCGAGGCTGTCCATATTGTCCAAGCCGCCGCGATCACCGCGCTACAGGCGCATCCGGTGCTGTCAGTTGAACTCACAGGAGTTTTCGATGGGCCGCCACCGAGTGCGGGCTTTCCCTATATTTCGGTCGCAGACGGTCTGGTCACCGACTGGAGCACCAAGACCACAGCGGGCCGCGAAATCCGGTTGGCGCTGACCATATGGGATGACGGCGAAGTAGTATCGCGGCTGCACATACTCATGGGCCATGCCGAGGATGCGATCGCAGGCATGGCGCGAGATCTGCCCGGCTGGCGGGTGGCCAGCAATGTGTTTCTGCGTTCGCTGGTGGTGCGCGATGCTGCTGGCCCTTGGGCTGGCCTCGTCGAACACCGGATAAGAATTCTCTCCCAATAAAGGAAATCAATATGCCTGCAGAAAAAGGAAGCGCCTTCTTGTTGAAGGTGGGCGATGGCGCGGTTGCGCCCATATACTCGACCATCGCCGGATTGCGGACGACGCAGTTGTCGGTGAACGGCGACGCGGTGGTTATTACCAACAAAGGTTCGGGCGCATGGCGCGAGCTGTTGTCGGGTGCCGGCGTGCGGTCGGTATCGGTATCGGGGGCAGGGGTGTTTACCGGCTCGCTTGCCGAAACGAGGATCAAAAACAGCGCATTCGCCGGAGTGCTTGATGACTATGAATTGAGCTTTGAATCAGGCGAGCGGTTGCAGGGCAAGTTCCTTGTCGCGCGGCTCGATTATGCCGGGGATTTCAATGGGGAGCGGACATATACCCTGGCGCTGGAAAGTTCCGGGCCGGTGGTGTCTTTATGACGCGAGTTGCCAATGCTGCGCGCGGCGAGGCGGTCATCCACACCAAAAATGCTGCACTTATGCTGCGCCCGACTTTTGCAGCATTGATTGCCGCCGAAGAGGAATTGGGGCCGTTATTTGCGCTGGTCGAGCGGGCAGCATCGGGCGCATTGAAGCTGTCCGAAATGGTTGCCTTGTTCTGGCATTGTCTTGGCGAGCAATCTGCCACCACGCGCGAAGAATTTTCCGAAGCGGTGGTCGGTGGAGGACTGGCAGCGGCCACTCCGGCGCTGAAGATACTGCTCGGTCAGATACTGGGTGGGCGTCCATGACTCCCCTCCCGCTTGCGGGAGGGGCTGGGGGAGGGTGTGTTATTGAGCCAAACCTATCAGACTCACCCTCCCCTAACCCCTCCCGCAGGCGGGAGGGGGACATGTTCTCGCAAGAGGCGATTGCGCTCTGCGGCCAATGCGCGCTTTTGCTCGGTTGGCGGCCAGCGGAGTTTTGGGACGCTACGCCCGCCGAGCTGGCTTGTGTGCTTTCCGCTTACGCACCGCATGAAGAGGCTCCACCCGACGCCGCAGATTTGCGCAAACTGATGGAGCAATTTCCCGATGCCCCACCCGGAGGTGAATAATGGATGAGGAAATCGAACGGCTGATCGTCTCCGTGCGCGCCGATACCAGAGGCTTTGCGGCCGACGTCGGCGCAATGCGTGCCGAACTCGACGGGCCGTTCGCGGCTGGTCTGGAGCGTGCCGGGCGGGCATTGGAAAATGGCCTGATCGGCGCAATCCAGCGCGGCAAATTCGGCTTTGAAGATTTGCGACGGGTGGCGCTGTCGGTGCTGTCGGAAATCGCGGCGGCTGCGCTGAAAACCGGGCTCGACAGCATCTTGTCCGGCGGCGGCGGTCAAGGCGGCAATGGCGGTCTGCTGACCTCGCTCGGTTCGATCCTTGGCAGCGCGCTCGGCGCACCGGGCCGGGCAACGGGCGGACCCGTATCGCCGGGCCGCGCCTACCGCGTTGGCGAACGCGGGCCGGAACTTTTTGTGCCGACGAGCAGCGGGCGGATTGAAACCAGCGGGCCGGGCGGCGGGTCTGCGAATATCCGCCTGACCATCAACATTTCCGACAACGGCCGGAACAGTGCGCCCGAAGCGTTGCAACGATCCTCACGCCAAGTGGCGCGCGCGGTGCGGCAGGCTTTGGCGCGGGATTGAAAACCAAGCCCACTCATAAACCCGTTCGTGTCGAGCCCAGTCGAGACACCCATCCGTCTTGCGCGCCCTAACGGCATCTCGACTGGGCTCGATGCGAACGGATCTTGGATATTTGTTTAAGGAGAAAACGGATGCCCTATTGGCTATGCGACCAACGCCGTGCGCAGAAATCCACACCCGTCATGCGGTTTGATCCACGTTTCTGGACCGTCAACTTTCCGCGCCCGATGATGGCGTCGGTGGTGACCACAGGGGCGGAATCGCTGCGCGCCGATGCCGTGTTTTACAAAAGCGATGATCTGGCCGGGCTGATCTGGGACAGCGAGGACGCGTGGGACCATCCGCTCCTCGCCTACGAAACCTACCGCGATTACCGGCGGCTGATGGTTCGTTTTCGCTGGCAGTCGCAAGGCATCATGCCGCTGGATGCGATCAACGGCCCGACGCTGACGATTTCCGGGCGCGATGCGGCA
>JANMPK010000033.1:0-4028 GCA_031369825.1 Sphingomonadales bacterium | reverse complement strand
TTAAGGAAAGGCGCGCACTTGGCTGGTCCGATTTAGCTTATTTGCCCAAGCCCCATCGGCGGACCGCATTCTGCTAAGCAAAAAAAACGGGGCGGCACCTCTGCCGCCCCAGTTGCTTCGGTTCGTGAAACTTGCTTACCGGCCGTTATTGGCCACGATATCAACGCTGGTGCCGCCGCCCGGTGCTGCGTTGAAAGTGATGAAATAGGCGCCGCCGTCATTGTCGCGGGTGCCGCCCAGCGCATGTTCGCCTGCACGCAGCTGATATTCGGCGCTAAAGCCGGATTTGCGCGCGCGGGTGTAATAATAGTCGACTACATTCTGCATTGATGCAGAGGTGGTAAAGGTCGCAACGCGGATATCGCAGATGCCGCCGTCAACGCCGCCTGCCTCTTTCACACGACCCCGTGGGTAAACCGGAAATTCTGCGGGCATACGTGTGGCCCAACCTGCGCCATATTGCAGCTTTGCATCGCACGTGCCCTTGCCGCGCGTCACGCCTTGGTCAGCCGCGAGCGCACCCAATGTCTGGCCACGGTTGGAACCGCAATTGGTGCAATCTTCCTCGCCAACCACAGTCGGCTTGGGTGCGCGCATCAGCTTCGCACCGTTAAGCGCCTCAATCGAAGCATCGCCCTCATAGCCAGCATCCGCCGGGATCGAACCCGACAGCGGTTTGGTCGCTGCTTTTACTGTGTTTACATTGGCGCTGTCGGTCATGTCTGGATCGACCAGGATGCGGTCGTTAAGCGCCGTGTTCATTTCCGGGTCGCTGCCCTTGCCAACCAGTTTGTTGTCAAGTTCCGCAACTGCGGCCTCATTGGGTGTCGTCTCACCACAGGCGGCAAGCGGTAATGCAAGCACGACGCTCAGCAACAACGGAACGGTCAGGCGGGAAAAGGCACGCATTATGATGGCTCCTGTGAACTTCATAGCATTACGCTGCGGCGGGCGGCGCGCAAATGCTAGTCACAAAGGTGGTTAATATATGTGCCGAGTCGCATTTACCCTGCGCAAACCGGAGCTATGTGCCAGCGCGGGACAGACAGGGTAGATAGGTTAATCCGTTACTTCACCACGCCCCGGTAGCTGACCGAATTCTTCGCCCCCGGCGCAATCACGTCGGCAAACACCCAACGGACATGCGTTACGTCTTCGGCAACAGCCGCACGTGCGGTCTCTACGCCTGTGTCTGCGGCTTTCGCTTTCACTGACATTGCGGAAAGCTTACCCCAGCTTATCCCATTATCGACCGAAACCTCGGCCCAATCCTCGGCGACCGCGATAAATGTAACGGGCCCTGGAATGGGGTTGGTCGCGCGGAAACCCGATGCAGGTTCTGAACCTGAATTGCTGACATTCAAAGTGAACAGCACCCGGTCGCCTGGCACGACGATAACGTCCTTCGGATCGCGCAGCACGGTCTTTTCCTTGCCCGTTGCATCCAGCTCGGTGCGCTCGATCTTCACATCACTTGACAGATTGACCGGCGATTTTGCAGCCGTCGCCGCTTGCGCCCGCGCATCGGTGGTCATGGCCAACACTGTGCCCGATAGCATAGTCCCGGCAAGCACCAGCATGTAGGCGGTCTTCATAAATGCTATTCTCATCATCTTTCCCACATTTGCGAAATCTGGTCAGGTCGCACATATATTATCGCCCCGATGTGGTTAACAGATGGTAAATGGCGTGCCCGGTTGCACCGATATTGCGCCGGTCAGCCCCAAAGACAAAATGTGTCGGCGCTTAAAACCTTACTTTAGCCGCCAAGGTTAGCGTTCTGTAAACCAAATTGCTTTAACTGCTGTTCTCTATGAAGTGGATTTTTTCCCGCCCAATAAAGGTGCGAGTTGACGAACAATGGCTGTAACGCGACTTTTTAAGAATTTTCCTGGGATGGCTTCCGGCAATTATGGATCGGTTGCGGTCATAACGCCCGCCGATACCAACCGGCGCCTTGAAGTGCTCGACGATTTCGAACATGCAGGGATAGGCTGGCTGTGGGCGACCGACGCCGACGCACGGTTAATCTACATATCCGAGAACGCAGCAGAAAAGTTGCAGCGCCCGATTGGCGAACTGCTGGCCCAACCCCTGATAAAGCTTTTCGAAACCGATGTCGAAAACCCCGGCGAACGATCAGACCGGCCGCTCAACTTTCAGCTAACGGCTCGAAACAAAATCATCGACCTGACAGTGCGCTTTAGTCTTGGTCAGACGCCGAATGAAGGACGCCAGACCTGGTGGTCGATATCAGGCCATCCAAAATTTGACAAATCGGGCGCTTTTCAGGGTTATCGCGGTAGCGCGAAAGATATCACGGTCGAATATGAGCGCAAGCTCGTGGACTCACGAATGGCCGAATATGACTCCTTGACCGGTTTGGCCAACCGCCACCGGATGGACAAGCGGCTGGACGGCATCCTCTCTTCCTACAAAGCCGCAAAACGCAGCTGCACTTTGGTTATGCTCGACCTCGACCGGTTCAAACATGTCAACGACACATTAGGCCACCCGGCAGGCGACGAGTTGCTGCAACAGGTCGCGCGGCGGCTGGAACGCGTTGTCGGCGCACGTGGCGAAATCGGGCGGCTGGGCGGTGATGAATTCCAGATCATCTTGCCCGACCTTGATGATCGCGGCAAACTGGGCGAACTGGCGAGCAAGATAATCCAGATCGTCTCGCAACCTTACACGATTGACGACAAGCGCGCGACGATTGGCACATCCATCGGCATTGCGATTTCGCCCTATGACGGCATCGAAAAACATGACCTCGTGCACAATTCCGACCTTGCCCTTTATGCCGCAAAAAATGGTGGTCGCGGCCAGTTCCGTTTCTACTCGGCGGATCTGAAGGATGAAGCCGAAGAACGCAGCATATTGGAAGAGGGGCTGCGCGACGCATTGCAGAACGAAAAGCTGGAATTGCACTATCAACCGGTGGTGCGCACCGCCGATCATATGGTTGTCACGTTCGAGGCGCTGATGCGCTGGGACCATCCCGAGCGCGGCACCATCGGCCCCGATGTATTCGTGCCGATTGCCGAGGAATCGGACCTGATCAACCAGCTCGGCGCGTGGGCACTTAACCGTGCGTGCAAAGACGCGATGGAGTGGCCGAAAACGGTGCGCGTGGCGGTCAATGTGTCGGCGGCACAATTCGCCCATTCCGACCTGATATCCATCGTTACCGATGCCCTGGAAACGTCCGGACTGGAAGCCGACCGGCTGGAGCTTGAACTGACCGAGAGCGTGTTCATGGGCGACGGCGAGACCATCGACGACATTTTCCGCGCTTAAGGAACTCGGCGTGCGGCTGGCGCTTGATGATTTCGGCACCGGCTATTCGTCGCTCAGCTATCTGCGTTCCGCGCCGTTTGACAAGATCAAGGTTGATCGCACCTTCGTCGATAGCTGCACACAGAAAGACCATAATAGCGCAAAGATCATCGCCGCGATCATCGGTCTATCCGACGCATTGGGCATGGAAACCACTGTTGAAGGGGTCGAGGCATTCGACCAGTATGATGTCGTGTGCGAAAAGGGTGCACGCTTCATTCAGGGCTGGATTTATTCAAAGGCGCTAACCCAGGAAACTGTGGTCGAACGGATGCAGTCCGGCGAATTCCGCATCGAACCAGACGGTCCCGAGCGTCACCGCCCCGAACGCCGGTCGGTGTTCCGCCGTGTCGGCGTAATCCATGATGACCACCGTTATGACGCCTTGATGCGCAATATGTCAAAGACTGGCGCGTTGATCGACGGCCTGCTGGGTGTTCCGGAAAACACCGGACTGGTGCTGGATCTGGGCAACGGGCAATTGGTCGTCTGCACCGTCACCCGTGTGCAAGATGCCATGATTGCGGTCGAGTTCGAAACACCCTTGGTCAGCGACGGCGCAGGCGGACTGTGCACCCGCCACAGGGTCTCGCCCTACGCGCTTGCCGCCGCCGGTATGCAGTTGGAGGCATTGCCGCGCGGCAGTTACCCCGTACTGGCCAATACCGACGGTCCCAAATCCAAGC
>JANMPK010000027.1:0-7896 GCA_031369825.1 Sphingomonadales bacterium | reverse complement strand
CCTTGGCAAATTCTTCGCGTCCGGGTTTCAGCACCATCAACATACGTTCCTGCGATTCGGACAGCATCATTTCATAGGGCGTCATGCCTTCCTCGCGGCACGGAACCATGTCCATGTTGAGGATGATGCCCGCCTTGCCGTTGGTCGCCATTTCGACGCTGGAGCTGGTCAGCCCCGCCGCGCCCATATCCTGAATCGCGACAATCGCGTCCGACGCCATTAGTTCAAGGCACGCCTCGATCAGCAGCTTTTCTGTAAACGGGTCACCGACCTGAACGGTCGGGCGTTTTTCCTCGATATCCGCTCCGAAATCTGCAGACGCCATCGTCGCACCGTGGATGCCGTCCCGTCCGGTCTTTGAGCCGACATAGACGATCGGGTTGCCAACCCCGGTCGCCGCGGAATAGAAAATCTTGTCCTGATCGGCGATGCCAACGGTCATCGCGTTCACAAGGATATTGCCGTCATAGGCCGGGTGGAAATTGACCTCGCCGCCCACGGTCGGCACGCCGACGCAATTGCCATATCCGCCGATGCCAGCAACCACGCCCTGCACCAGATGCTTCATCTTGGGGTGATCAGGCCGCCCGAAACGAAGCGCGTTAAGGTTTGCAACGGGCCGTGCGCCCATCGTGAACACGTCGCGCAAGATGCCGCCGACGCCTGTCGCCGCGCCCTGATACGGTTCGATATAACTCGGGTGGTTGTGCGACTCCATTTTGAAGATCGCGGCGAGCTTCGTGCCGTTCGGGCCTTCGCCAATGTCGATGACGCCGGCATTCTCGCCGGGTCCGCAGATGACCCAAGGCGCGGTCGTCGGGAGCTTTTTCAAATGAATCCGCGAGGATTTATAAGAGCAATGCTCCGACCACATCACCGAAAATATGCCGAGTTCGACCATATTGGGCGCGCGGCCCATCGCGTGCAGGATGCGCGCATATTCTTCTTCATTGAGACCATGGTCGGCGACAATTTTGGGTGTTATCTCGGACATGGCAGCGCCTTAGCGAGACGAACCCGGTTTCGCCAGCCCTATTGCCTTGCGGATCGGTATACCCACCAAGATGCCAGCGTCACGATTCCGTAGGCGAAAAGGGCAAGCAAACTTGTAGCCAGCGTTACATCGGGCTCGACAGGCCCAAACCAATTAAACGCCTGCAACGCCAACATCACTGTGCCAAGCGTCAGAACTGCCGCAGTTTTCGGCTTTGCCTCCCGCGCATATATCCATAGCGCGCCAAATGTGATGGCGAGTTCGAGTGGCATTTCGACGGCTGGATGGTTCCATAGGCCCAGACCCAATTTTGGCGGATTGCCAGCGATAGTGAGGTCCGGCACATGCACCAGCAGATCGAGAAACCAGTGCGACAACACGACTAGCGCGCCAATCATCGCTGCGGTGCGATTGCGGCTGAAGGCATAGATCAGCGCGCCGAACCCGACTGCCCAGACCGCAGAGCCCATCAGACTATGCGTATACGGCATGTGGTACAAGTCCAACGGGTTCATCACCGCTATGCCCGGCGTTATCCGCATCGACTCGACGCCGAACATCAGGAACAAGAAAAACGCCCAATCGACGAACTGCGCGGCGATGAACAGCGCTGGCAGGCTTGGTGCATCCTTGCGCGTAGCGGCGACCATTGCTGGTGCCCAGTGGCCGATAAACATGCTGCTTGCCCTCTCTTTGGGGCAGACTAGCAGCTTCGCGCACAAAATAAATGGGCGCTGGTATTGCTACCAGCGCCCACTGCGTCTGAAGTTGGAAGTCCTTGGCCACAAGGGCCATTCTTTCCTCTCTCTGACGTCCGGTTCCCCAACTCGGCCCGAAGGCATTGTTGGTTCGCCTTGGTACTGTGGGTATCCCTATCCGACGTTGCGTCACTTGCGTGTCGCCGCACTTGATAATCGTTGTCTTTGTACCCACCGCCTCCGCCACATTTCCCTGTCTTGCGACCGGTTTGCCTGCTGATTTGGTGATCCTGCATTCACTCTGTTCCGCTCCGCTTTCCCGTTGCCGGTTCGGCTTTGCATCGTAGCGTTCCTGCCTGATGACTTGAAAGTGTCATGAAATCCGAGTCGCACAAAGTGCTAAATTTGGAGTTATCCACAGGCCACTGCTTTTGCGGTGGAAAAACTTGCGCACAAGTCAAAAGCACAAACGAATACGGCCTCCACGCTGTGCATGAAGGCCGTTCGATTCAACCGGGGGCGAGGGAGAGAGGAGGAGAGTGCCCGGCCGGTTGAAGTGCGTTTCGGCAATCTCTTGCCGTTGAAACCCAAATAGCCATCATTTATTTATGCTGCAATTGCGAAAAGAATCGGATCAGTTGCAAAATATGCAACTGATCCGATTGCCGTAACGTGGTTTCACGAACTAGGGCGCTATTCCGTTATGTGGCAGGCTCGAATAAGCAATCCCGCCGTCGCAGGCGATTGTATCGCCGACAATATAATCGCCCGACCGCGCGGCTAGGAAAATGGCGAGCCCCGCCATATCCTCGGGCGTGCCGATGCGCGGGAATGGAATGCCTTTGGCGACCGCATCGGCGTGATCACGCGCCGCCTTGTTCATGTCGGACTGGAAAGCGCCAGGAGCAATGCCCGAAACGAGGATGTTGTCTTTCACAAGCTCCGCCGCAAGCCGCCGCGTCAGGTGGATGACCGCTGCCTTCGACGCCTGATAGGCATAGGTCTGCCAAGGGTTGATCTTGATGCCGTCAATCGACGCAATGTTGATGACCTTCCCCGGACGTTCAAACGTCGCCGCAGCTTTCATCAACGGGTGCAAGGCCTGGGTCAGAAAAAACAGACCTTTGACGTTTAGGTCCATCACCCGGTCCCATTGCGCATCGGTGACGGTGCCAAAATCTGCGCCCCATGCTGCGCCGGCGTTGTTGACGAGGATATCGATCTTGTCCTCACGCTCGGCCAATTGCGCGCCAAGTGACGTGCAGCCTTCGACGGTCGACAAATCGCACGGCAGGCCGATGACCTTGTCGCCAAATTCAGAGATTGTTTCCTCGATCTGGTCGACCTTACGCGCGCTGATATAGACCTTTGCGCACCCGGCTTTCAGATAGCCTTCGACGATCATCTTGCCGATACCGCGCGATCCGCCGGTTACAACTGCAACGCGGCCATCAAGGTTGAATAAGGTCTGGATGTCCATTTTTATATCCTTTTTAGTAGCCGTTCATCGTCGCTACGCGGTCTGCGTGGAAATAGGCGTCACCGAAAAATTCGTTCAAGCTCCGGTCGCGCTTCATATAGAAACCGATGTCATATTCGTCGGTCATGCCGATACCGCCGTGCATCTGCACACCTTCGCGTACCGATAGGTTACAGGCAAGACCCGCCTTCGCCTTGGCAGCAGCAACATAAAGCTCTGCCTTGGCATGGCCTTCGTCGAGCAACGACTGCGCCTTAAGCACAATAGAGCGCGCGCCTTCCATCTCACCATAGAGATGCGCAGCGCGGTGTTGCAGCGCCTGAAATTCGCCAATCACCCGGTCAAACTGCTTGCGGGTTTTTAGATAGACGAAAGTGATGTCCATCGCGCCGGTGCCAACACCAACCATCTCCGCCGCCGCGCCGACACGTCCGGCGTCGAGCATCTTGCTGAGCACAGACCAGCCTCCATCGACTTCGCCGATCACTGCGTCGGCATCGACCTGCACGCCGTCGAGCGTCACATGCGCCGCAATCGCCGAGTCGACCAAGCGCGCAGCCTCCATCGACAGGCCTGCCGCGTCGCGTTCAACTGCGAACAATGTCAGCCCGTCGGTTTCGCCAGCCGCGCCTGCGGTCCGAGCAGCAACGATCAGCATATCCGAAGACGTCCCCTGTACCACGAACTGCTTGTGACCCGACAGCTTGAACCCATTGCCGCTGCGCTCAGCCTTGCACGCGGTCTTTTCTGGCCGATGCTTGACGCCTTCGTCTATTGCTAAACCAATGACAGTCTCGCCCGCCAAGATACCGGGGAACCAACGATCCCGCATTGCCTTGTCGGCGAGCTTCAGCGCCTCGACCGCTGCGACCGACGTCGACAAAAACGGCGAAGGCGACAGGTTGCGGCCGATTTCCTCAAGCACAATACCCGCCTCGATATGCCCCATCCCCATGCCGCCATCGGCTTCGGGGATCAGGATGCCGGTAAAGCCCATTTCAGCAAAATGCTTCCACAGGTCATGCGAAAACCCGTCCTTGCATTCCATATCGCGATATTTGCGGAAATGCGTCGTCGGCGCCTCGGACTTCATGAAATCGCGCGCGCTGTCACGCAGCATCGCTTGGTCGTCGTTTAACGTCATCGCCATGATTTACGCTCCCGGCATTTCGAGGATGCGTTTGGATACAACGTTCAGCATCACTTCGCTGGTGCCGCCTTCAATGCTGTTCGCCTTGGTCCGCAGCCAGTTGCGCGCCTTCGACCCGTTATTTGAACGTTCGCTGTCCCATTCGAGCGCGTTCGAGCCGCCAATCGACATCACAAGCTCGTTGCGTTTCTTGTTCAGCTCAGTCCCGACATATTTCATCAGGTTGGAATAAGCCGGGTGTGCCTTGCCTGATTTCCATTCATCCATAAAGCGTTCGCCATGTGCGCGGAAGGTCAGGTTTTCGACGTCGAACAACGCCATTTGCGCGCGCAATACCGGTTCTTCGCTCAACACTTCCTTCATCGCCGCACCAATCGAGGTCACGCCGCCATCGCCGCCCATGCCAGAGATCATCTCGCGCTCGTGGCCGAGCAGATATTTGGCAACATCCCAGCCGCGGTTCAGTTCGCCGACAATCTGGTGCTTTGGCACGACGACATTGTCGAAAAAGGTTTCGCAAAATGGCGAGTTGCCCGAAATCAGCTTGATTGGCTTCGTCGAGACGCCGGGCGTTTCCATGTCGAATAACAGGAAACTGATACCCTGATATTTATTGGTCTTGTCAGTGCGGACAAGGCAGAAAATCCAGTCGGCCTTGTCGGCATAGCTGGTCCAGATTTTCTGGCCGTTGACCAGCCAATGGTCGCCTTTATCCTCGCCATAGGTCTGCATCGAAACGAGATCGCTGCCTGCACCGGGCTCGGAATAACCCTGACACCAGCGGATTTGCCCCTGTGCGATCTGGTTCAGATAATGCACCTTCTGCTCTTCGCTGCCGAATTTGAGCAAGGCCGGTCCAAGCATCCAGATGCCGAAGCTGTTGAGCGGACTGCGGCAACCAAGCTTGGCCATTTCCTGAAGCAGTATTTTGGTTTCCGCCGCCGATAGGCCAGCGCCGCCGTAAGCTGTCGGCCAATCGGGCACGGTGTAACCTTTGGCCGCACAGCGCTCCATCCAGTCCTTCTGCGCTTCGGATTGAAACTTGAAATTGCGTCCGCCCCAGCAGACATCCTCGTCGCCCTTGACCGGTGTACGCATTTCGGGCGGGCAGTTTACTTCAAGCCAAGCGCGCACATCCGCGCGGAATGCTTCAAGGTCGGACATCGAACTCTCCTTAATTGCTTAGCTAAATTTTGGGCTGCATAGCCTCGAAACGCAAGCGCTTATCGGCAGGCTTTGTATGCCGTAACGTCAAAGCCGTGCCGATTGACAGGCAGAGCCGCTTCCCTAGCATAGCGGGAAGAATGAGGAACCTTTCCCTATGCGATTCGCCGCAAATCTGACATTTTTGCGATTTGCATGACAGCAATTGTAGGTCTCCCCCGTTCGCTCAAGGTCTTTCACGGGCTAGGATCAGTTGCCTATGGCATCAAGGATAACGGCTTTTCTGTTTTCCTGCTTATTTTCTACAATCAAGTCATGGGTTTGGACGCAGGCGTGGTCGGTACGGTCATCATGGCCGCGTTGATCTTCGATGCCTTTGCCGATCCGATTATCGGCGAGCTTAGCGACCGTACACAAAGCCGCTGGGGTCGACGCTTGCCGTGGCTCTATTTCTCTGCAATCCCGTTAGGCATTTTGTGGATGCTGTTATGGCACCCGCCTGCGCTCAGCGACTCTATGCTCGTTGTCTGGCTATTCGGGACAGCCGTTTTGGTACGCACTTTCGTCTCGATGTGTGAGGTGCCATCAATCGCGTTGGTACCAGAACTTACAAGCGATTATGACGAGCGCACACGATTGATGCGTTACCGCTTCCTGTTCGGTTGGGCGGGCGGATTACTTGTGCTCATACTTGCTTACGGCATTTTCTTTGCGGGTCCGAAAGGCGTGACCAATGTCGATGGCTATGATGCATATTCGCTGTGCGGCGCGCTGATGATAGTCGGTGCAGTGCTTACATCCGCCCTTGGCCAGCATAAATGGGTGGCAAAACAATCACCTCCGCCACCTGCAAATCACGGATTGAAACACGCACTTCTGGAAATGCGCGCGACACTTTCGAACAGCGCGTTCCTCTGGCTTGTTTGCGCCGCTTTGTTTGGGCTGATCAATCAAGGCATTACCTTCGCATTGAGCAATTACCTGCTGGCATTCCTGTGGCAGCTGAAGATGCTGGAAATGCTGTCCTATGCGCTTATTCTGTTCGCCAGCATGATCGTTGCCTTTCTGATAGTTCCCCCCATCTCGGCGCGGATGGGAAAGAAACACGCTGCTATCTTGTTTGCGATACTGGTACTGAGCATCAACACAGCGCTCTATTGCTGCTGGCTGCTCGATCTCGTGCCTGGGGCTCCAGCAAATCCTGATGCGCGCTTCATGTTTGCTTTCGTCATTTTCTCGAACAGCGCGTCTATTGCGATGATGATATTAACCTCTTCGATGATGGCCGATGTTGTCGAGGCGTCGCAGACCGAAACCGGACGCCGTTCCGAAGGACTGTTTTTCGCGGGCTATTTCTTCATGCAGAAATGCGCCATCGGCATCGGCACCTTTGTTGCCGGCATGATCCTGACATTCGCGGAATTTCCACAAGAAGCGGTGGCGGGCAAATTGGACTCAGCGGTTCTGGATCAGTTGGCACTCTATTATATGCTGGCACTTTTGCTGATTGGCATCACCGGCATATTGGTGCTTCGCCATTTCCCGATTTCGCGTGAAAGTCACAATGAGCGTTTGCGCGCCTTGAATGAAGCCGCCAAGTCTGCCAGTTAAGCGCACAATTAAATTTAGCAGAGGATGATGAGTCATGGATTTCGATCTCACCGAAAAACAAACCTATTGGCGGGACCGTATCCGCGACCATAACGAACGCTTCGTGCGCCCGCGCGTTGCCGATTATTATGCCGAGCAGGCACAAGGCAGCCGCTGGAAAGTCCTTCAGGTGGTTGAAGAAGAAAAGGCCCGTGCCAAGGCGGCAGGGCTATGGAACCTGTTCATGCCGCCGGGATCAGGCCGTGCGCATGTAGACGACAGCGTCGCATTTGAAGGCCCCGGCCTCACCAATATGGAATATGCCCTGTGCGCCGAAGAAATGGGCCGCATCGGCATGGCGTCGGAGGTTTATAACTGTTCCGCACCCGACACCGGCAATATGGAAGTGTTCCTGCGCTATGGCACCGCCGAGCAGAAGCAAAAGTGGATGATCCCGCTGATGAACGGTGAGATCCGTTCGGCATTTCTGATGACCGAGCCCGCTGTGGCGTCATCAGACGCGACCAATATCGAAACCTCGATCCGTCGTGACGGCGACGACTATGTGATCAACGGCACCAAATGGTGGTCGTCGGGCGCTGGCGATCCGCGCTGCAAAGTCGCCATCGTCATGGGCAAGACCGATTTCGAAGCGGCGAAACATTCGCAGCAATCGATGGTGCTGATGGAGCTCGACGCGCCGGGCGTGAAGATTCTGCGTCACCTGAACGTGTTCGGGTATGACGATGCGCCGCATGGCCATATGGAGATCGAGCTGAACGACGTGCGTATTCCGGCGTCGAACATGCTGCTGGGCGAA
>JANMPK010000299.1:0-2063 GCA_031369825.1 Sphingomonadales bacterium | reverse complement strand
AGCAATTTTGCAGGGAAGGCAAAAATTACTACAGCCTACATTGCGTGTGCACTGGCAATGATATTGCTATGGGCGCTACTTCCCGAGTTTGCGCTTATTTCATTCCTGATCATTTCTATTGTCCATTTCAGCCGGGACTGGCGCGGCGGGGTTGACCTGTTCTTGGCCATGATGGTTGGTTGGGCGCTGGTGGCTTTGCCTGCTCTGTCCCGCCCGCAAGAAGTCGCGATGATATTCGAGATGCTGACGGGCAACCAAAATGGCACAACAATTGCGGCGCTGCTGGCCTGTGCATCTGTGCCTGCCGCGTTGGGCAGCCTGGTCTTTGCCTATTGGGCCTATACCCACAACGATATCAAAAGTGCGGTTGAAGTAATATCGTGCATCATTGCCGCGCTATTTTTGCCGCCACTGATTGCTTTTGCAGTGTTTTTCTGCGGCCTCCATTCCCCGCGACACATGGCCGATGCGTTACGCGAAACCGGCACAATTTCATCTACCCAAAAGGCTATAATCATTGCTGCCGTATTTGCGCTCTCATTGGGGTTGGGTATTCTGCTTTATGCTAGTTACGCGACGACAAGTGTCGATGCAGGAATTATCCGCTCGGCATTTGTTTTGATTTCAACATTGACGGTGCCGCATTTCATTCTTGAACATTTGATGTCCAAAACGCAGGATATCGGAGATTAGACGAATGCTTGCCCTCTTGCGGGCACAGGCAAAGAGGGGCAGAATCAGGCCATGTCTGCTTTGGAGAGCCTCCGCATGAACCGTTCCTTGCCCCTTTTTGCCATCGCCATCGCGCTGGCATTTTCCACGCCCGCAATGGCGCAATTGTCCAAGGCTGAAACCCAAATGACCGCCACGGTCGACGCCGAATATGAACGCTCGGTTGCTTTGCTTGAACGCCTCGTCAACCAGAACAGCGGATCGCTAAATCTGGAAGGCGTCGACAAAGTCGGGCAGATGATGCGCGCAGAGTTGGAGACTTTGGATTTCAATGTGCGCTGGGTACCGATGGCAGCGGCGGGCCGGGCCGGGCATCTGATCGCGACACATAAAGGGGATGGACGCGGCAAAAAAATGTTGCTGATCGGCCATCTCGATACGGTGTTCGAACCGGCATCGCCTTTCCAGACTTTCACCCGCAATGGCGACAAGGCAACTGGCCCCGGTGCCAATGATAACAAGGGCGGTATCGTTATCATGCTCGCGGCGCTCCGCGCGATGCAACACGCTGGGACGCTTGCAAAAGCGGATATCGAGATAGTCCTGACCGGTGACGAGGAGGATGCAGGCGACCCCATAGACGTCGCCCGTGCTGACTTGATCGCGGCGGGCAAGCGCGCCGATGTTGCACTCGATTTTGAAGGTCTGGTCGTGGTGGACGGCGTGGATATGGGGTCCATCGCCCGCCGCAGCGCGGCAAGCTGGACGGTGACCACGAAAGCCAGAGGCGGGCATTCGAGCGGCATTTTCACCGAAGCTGCAGGCGATGGTGCTATCTATGCGCTGGCAAAAATCGTGACAGCGTTTCGCGTGGAGCTACCCGAGCAGAATTTGACTTTCAACGTCGGCCTGCTCGCAGGCGGAGTCGAGGCCGCGCTTGGGCCGGGCAACATCACCGCAACCGCATCGGGCAAGACCAATATCATCCCCGAAGTCGCAATCGCACGCGGAGATATCCGCACCTTGTCGCCTGAACAGGAAGCCCGAGTTCGCGCCAAAATGCAGACAATCGTTGCGCGCAGTTCGCCAGGTGCAACAGCTGAAATCACCTTCGGCACCGATGGCTATCCAGCGATGGCCCCGACCGAGGGTAACAAGGCATTGCTGGCCAAACTGAACATCGTAAACCGCGATCTGAAATTGCCTCAAATGCCGACGCTCGATCCCATAAAACGCGGGGCGGGTGATATCGCTTTCGTCGCCAAGGACGTCGATGGGTTGGTAGGGCTTGGCTCGGCTGGACAGGGCGATCATGCCGTCGGCGAAACCGTCGATCTGAAGAGCATAAAACGCCAAGCCAAACGCGCTGCGTTATTGATGACGCGGCTCTC
>JANMPK010000461.1:0-2487 GCA_031369825.1 Sphingomonadales bacterium | reverse complement strand
GGCGAGGAATTCGCCATCGCCTATCCCGCCGATCTACCATTAACTCCAGACCCAGACCGATTGTTATCCGACATCCGGTCAATCAACTTACCCGAAGGCTATAGGATTACCGCCAGCATCGGAATCGCATCACAAAAAGTGGCAGACGAAAACGACTGGAAAATCCTCTACCGCGCAGCCGATATGGCACTTTATCGCGCGAAATCGAGCGGACGTGATTGCTTTATCCGTAGCGAAGCCCAGCGCGCAGCGGCTTAACCCGGCTTTGTACCCGTCGTTGCAACCGGCCTAACGGGTTGCGTATTGGGCACGAACACCGGCTGCGGCGCAGGTCGCGGGGCATAGCGCATATTCCAGTCGGCCAGATTGCGCTCATATTGCACATAGGCGTCGAAGAAGCGGATGAAGATACCGTCTATTTCGGTCAAAGCACCGCTCGAATATTCGGGCAAGGTCGCCAACGGCACAGTGTTGACTTCGATCACCCGGCGCAAAGCAGTGTCGCAATATTCGGACTTCACCGGCGGTAGCGCAAAATAATTATACAAATCAGTCATCTTCGTATCGCGCACACGCAGGCCGCTTTGCCCCGGATAGCGCGCGACATATTCGCGGTCGATGGTCTTGCTCGCTTGGCCCAAACGTTTTTTATGAACGATGATGAACTTGTTATATTCGGTGGCGATCTGCCCCCAGACCGGCCCTTGGCAGTTCAGCGCAGCAACATTGATAGCGGAGCGGAAATGCCAGATATATTCGTCGCTGCTAAGAAAGCGGTTTGGCGTCACGCGGATACCATCGACGCCCAGTGGCGGTATAGTCATCGAAGTAGCAGCGCCGCCGGGCGGTAATGGCATTGCAGGCGGCGGTGGTGGGGGCGGAGGCGGCACAATTATTGGCGGCGGCGCAACCTTTATGGGCGGCGCACAGGCTGCAACCGCGCTAATCACGATAATGGCGGTAAGACTTTTAAAGCCCATACGCATAAAAACTCGCTCCCCTAACAACCCGAAATTTTTCAAACAGGATTTTTCGGCGCATGAAAAGCCCTGTTCGCCAAACCGCAAAAGAAAATGGCCCAGCGGTTTACCGCCGGGCCATATTTGACTGATTTAGCTGAACGCAGCGTGACTTAATCGCGCCAGTCTTAGTCGCGGCTGCCCATGAAGCTCAGCAGGAACTGGAACATATTGATGAAGTCCAGATACAGGTTGAGCGCGCCCATGATTGCGGCCTTGCCGATAAAATCGGAATTCGAACTGCGCAATTGCAGATAGGTGTTCTTGATCATCTGCGTGTCGTAAACAGTAAGGCCCGCAAAGATCAGTACACCAACGCTACTGACAACCCAGCTCAATGTGCTTGACTGAAACCAAAGGTTGGCAACCGAGGCGACGATTAGGCCAACCAAGCCCATGATCAGAAACGTGCCCATGCCGCTCAGGTCTTTCTTGGTGGTGTAGCCGACAAGGCTAAGCCCGGCAAACGCTGCCGCAGTCGCAAAGAACGTCGTTGCAATGGATTCGCCTGTAAAGACTAGGAAGATTGTCGACATCGACAGACCCATCAGGCCAGCGAACGCCCAGAAACAGGCTTGCAACGCACTGGTCGAAAGTTTGTTCAACCCGAAGTTCATCACCAGAATGAGCGCCAGCGGCGAAAGCATGATGATCCAGCGCAACGCGCCGCCATTGATCAACACGTCCTGACCGAAAGCGCTGTTCGCAAACAGCATCGCAACGATGCCGGTCAGCAACACACCCGATGCCATATAGTTATAAACTTTCAGCATGTGTGCGCGCAGACCTGCGTCTACGGCGACTGCACCAACGCCCAGATCGGCGCCGGTAACCGCCGATTGCGTGCCCGTAACCCTAGGATCGGACCACTGTGCCATGACTAAATTCTCCTCGTAGTCGCGGCATAATAGCCGCATGCAGACAATATCGTGATGTTTGACCTATATTTCAAGCAAAACCGGACATGGAAATTTCGTCACCGCTCTCTTGCGCACGGTGTTGCTTCTGCTAGCCACGGTGTAAGGATGAGGAGAGTAAAATTGGTCACAGAAACAAGTGTCGGCAAAGGGCTGCATGAGCATGCCACCGGACAAGCGTTCGGAACAACGGCTTACCGCAACTATGTTCTGTTGGCGCTAACCTTCGTCTACACGCTTAATTTCATCGACCGGATATTGATCGGTGTGGTGGCGCAGCCGATTATAGAGGAATTCCAGTTAAAGGACTGGCAGTTTGGGCTTTTGTCGGGCTTCGGCTTTGCGCTGATGTACACAGTCGCAGGCATTCCGATCGCACGTCTGGCGGAGCACACCAACCGCGTGAAAATCATTGCAGCAAGCGTGATATTATGGTCAGCAATGACGGCGTTATGCGGTGTTGCCGGCAGCTTTCTGGCTTTGCTGGTCTTTCGCGTCGGTGTCGGCATCGGCGAGGCTGGGTGCACACCGCCTGCAAATTCGATTATCGC
>JANMPK010000458.1:0-5554 GCA_031369825.1 Sphingomonadales bacterium | reverse complement strand
TTGGTTAACGTCCGCATAGCGAAAAAGGGCGACGACGGCACGTGCCGCACGCCGCCCTATTTTTCCTTAGTTCAGCGTAACGCGGAAAATCAGCGCGCTCGAACCGCTGGCCGCAACGTTGGCCAGCGTGCCAGCAACCGTATTAGCCGGTGTTCCGAAGTTACCCGCGTCGGCATCGGACGCATCCGTTACCGCTGTGCCTGCCGCACATGTCTGGCTGGCACCGGGTGATGTCACCGTTCCGTTCACCCTGATCGTGCCTGGCTGATATGTCGTGTTGGTCGGCACAAGGTCGGCGATGGTGATATTTGTTGCAGTTGCACCACCAGCGGCGTTTGCCACCGAGATGCAATATTCGACAACCGCACCGGGTACCGACTTGAAGTTGCTGGTGCTGACGCCGTCGCTGATGATCCGGCTAGTTTTGAAGACGCTCAAAACAGCTGCCGAGACTGTGTAATCATCGGTCGCAACGTCGATACCGTCACGTGCAATCGACGTTCCGCCATTACCCGACTTGGCGGCATCAGCAAAGATCGTTTCAACCGTGCCCGCTCCGTTGACGGTCGCATCGGCGGCCGCAGCGGTTGCGTTGGTAATAGCAGTGCCGTTGCTATTAAGCGCAGCAGCGGTCAACGTGACACCGGCAACCTGGCCATTTGTCGCGGAAAGCGGAATGTCGCCGACGATCAGTATGGTCATGTTGGTGTCGGCTGCTAGGTTGTCGACGTTTAGTGTTGCAGTTGGTGCCGCATCGCAAACGCCATCCGTGTTGGCATCGAGACAAACTAGCAAATTGGTTACATTGAATACATCGGTGAAGCCATGCGCGGTCGTGCCGCCCACAATCTGCGACGGTGTGATCGTGAAATCGAGGGTATCGTTCGACGTGTTGGACAAAATGAAAGTAGTCCGCTGCACCGTTTGGCCAGGGTTGACTATGGTTGTGCCCAACGGAGCCTTTTCATCTAAAGTGAAGATGACTTTTCTATCCACTACGAACGTATCCGCAGCAGTCTGCTGTGTTTGTGCAACACCGCCGACTTGATAGTTGACATTGACATTGTTGACGATGCTCGTGCCTTGCGTAGTTCCCGCTGCAAATGCCGGCGTTGCGCCAAGCATAGTCAGAGTTACTGCGGATGAGGCAACGAGCAGTTTAAGCTTACTGGTCATGCTTATTCTCCTGTTGCATTCGATTCAATTGCGCCCACTCCGCTGCAATCATGGCGGTTCGCGATCACTTGACGATCCCGCGAAATATCAATTTGCCTTCCGCACCAGCGGTAAGCGGTTGATTTAAATTCCATTTAATATGGGTAACGTCGGTCAACGTTGCCGGGCGAACTATCCCGTCGGCTTTCGTGACCCGCAATGTGCCCAATATGCCCCAGCTCTTGCCGCCATCAATCGAGACGATTTCAAGGCCATCAGAAGTGCCGTTAAAGGCAACGGCGGAGGGCAAAGGGTTTGTGACGACAAAATTGCTGGCGGTCGATCCGCCAACATTTTTGTAGCGTACGATGAACACCAGATTGTCGCCCGGCGTCACCATATTGGGTTTTTCGAGCACAACGGTTTTGCTACCGTCGGTGCGAACGACTTGCCGCTCAACGAAAACATCGCTTTTTAGCTCTAGCGGGGTTGTGGCAAACGCAGCAGAACTGGCAAAAGCCATCATAACTGCGGTGAGCAGCATAGAAATAACTGTTTTCATGGAATTTTCACCTTGAAGGTTACCGTTCGGGTTTGGCCCGCCGGAACATTGCCTGCGACAACACTGATGCGTGTGCCATTATAATCCCCGGCATCGGTGTCCGCCGTATCGGTTAAAGCTGCTGCTTGAAGCGTGATGGTGCCAATTTCATACGTCGTGCCGACCGGGATTGGGTCGGTGATTACCAAATTGGTCAAACTACCGGTTCCGGTAACATTTGCCGCGATGCTGTAAGTAATGATTGCACCGGGTACCGGTCGGTTGCCGCCAAATGGATCAACTATGGTTGCTGACTTTACCAGCGATACCAAGGCGGCCTGAACGGCAAGAAATCCGTTATCAATGCCATCTGCGCCGGTGGCTCCGACAACTGCATCGCCGCCACCTTGACCTGCGCCGGCAAAGCTGGTGCCAGGCGCGCCGCTGCCGGTATTAGCGAGGGCTGTCAGCGATACATCTGCGCGGTTGCCATCAACAACGCTAACTGGAGTGCCGGTAATGACGAATACGCGAACGCTTTGATCTGGTGCAATGACGGGATCGTTTGTTCCTGCGACGTAAACTGTATCAACGCCGGGGTCGTAAACGCCATTGGTGTTACTATCGAGTATGATCTGGGTCAGTGTTGGATCAAAATCGTCACCGCCATTGGCTACATTGGCGGTTAAAGTGAATGCTTCGTTGCCATTGCCTGTGTTGGTTACCTGATAGGTCAAAACATTGGTTGTTGCGCCCGGGGCTGTTATTACGTCGCCAGGGTCGGTAGATGCCACCGTTACATCAAGCAGCTCGTCGACCTTGATGATTACGGTGTTAGACTGGATTGTAATCGGCCCTGATGGCGTGTCATAAGTTGCAGAGGCGATATTTTCGATATCGGTTCCGGCCAAGGTGCCAGCAGCATGCGCAGGCTGGGCGATGGCGAGCCCAAGCGTTGCGCATAACGCAAAGCACGATGCTTTCGCTTTCAAGTCAAGCCGGTGTTGCCGTGCGACGGAGTGGTTTTTATTCCCCATACCGAGGCTTATGACGGAATAAGGTCAAGAAACGGTTAATCTGCCATAGAGCAATTAACCAAATCAACTTATTGTAATATATCAATAAAAATGAGTTTTAATTTGTCATTTGTTGTAAAATAATAACAAATGCACAGGTTTGCAGTGGTGACGTCAAAGGCGTCAATCTGCGGAAAACGTTCCTTAGCCTAAACTCGCGGTTGACAGAATCTGCCACCGCTTCTAACGCGCCTCCACCGCATCAAGCGGGTGTAGCTCAGTTGGTTAGAGCGCCGGCCTGTCACGCCGGAGGTCGCGGGTTCAAGTCCCGTCACTCGCGCCACTCTTCGTAGGTTCAATCCTCGTGTGGCGCCCGGAATGAACCTGTTTCCATCCAGATCATCAACGGGCGCAGCGGCACAATCCATATAATCCCTGCAATAAGATATATAACCGCCTGCACAAAGATATGCAGCTGGCCGATATAGGCCGACATACTGACGACTATAAATGTCCACGCGGCGATGATGGTCATTATCGCAAGCATTCCCGCCGGTTTGCGCCAGGATGGACGGGGGTGGTTATGGTTCATAAAGTCATCCATGATTTCTCGGTTAAAACCGCATCCATTGGTATATCCCAAGGGTCGATTATTAATGATGGAGCATGCTGCACCGACCATGCAATGCCAATTGCGATGGCATCGCCTAGCACGCTTAATGCGCGGTCATAATGCCCTGCGCCCTGACCCAAACGCATAAGGCGGCTGTCGAACGCTAGTAATGGAACCAAAACGATGTCTGGTGAACATATTTCGGCATCTGAAGGGGGCTGCATCAGGCCAAATGGGCCAGCTTCCAAAGGGTTGCCTGGCGTCCAGCGTAAAAACCGCATTGGTGCCGTCCGGCTGGTTACATATGGCAGGGCGATAGGGCATCCCATTTCATGTGCCGTGATCAGCAATGCGATAGGATCTGCTTCTGTATCTTTAGCAATATAACCAGCAATCAATTTGCCTGGCGTGAACAGGCTGGCCATAGGGCTGGGTATGCGCGAAAATGCAATGGACTTTTCCTGCTCGCCGAGGCCTGCGACAAAATCATTACGCAATTGTCGATAGATTTGCCGTAGCGCCATTTTATCAAACTCTATGGCCACAGCACATTTTTTCCGAAATAAGGAGTTAGCGGAACCACCATGGGTCGTTTCCCGGAATATCCTCTGACGCCAAAACGACAGGTGGGCGCCTTTTAGCTTGGACCAGGGTCCAAGCAGGGACAGCTCCCTTAGATAAATAATCGCCTCAGGGATGTTCTCATCAGTTCGTGCCGGACAGTCCCGCCAACACCTATATAGGCGCTATCAGTCTATTGCTCAAGCTTATCCGCAAGTGCCTCAAGCCGATCGGCCAGTTTTTCAAGCGTGTGGGCGGCTTGCTCTATCGCTGGATCGGTTTGATAGGCGGATGAGATCGCCGGAGAAGATACACCGTTTTTGCTATCTTGCAGCTTGTCTGCCAGCAATAACGCCGAAAACAGGAGCAAACGGCTTTCGTTAAGACCTCCTGACGGACCGCCCGCTTCGCGCGCCATGTCGTCAACCATCGCACCCAAGCTTTGTAAGCGGGGTTCTTCGCCATCCTTGCAAGTGACGATATATTCGCGGCCGGCGATTGATAGGCGTACGTCGGCCATTAGCGTGCCGGTCCGGATAGAAGTTCATCAAGATCGGCAATTGCCGCGCGTGTTTCAGCCTTTAACTGCTCATGCTTTGCCTGCAATTCGGTGGCGTCGCCAACATTTATCGAAGCAGGCGGCGCTTGCTCGATCCGCGACAATGCCCGTTCGATGCGCCCAATTGCCATGATTAGTTGTGGTTGTGCCATGACTTGCCTCCCTCACGTAAGAATCAATAGCAGAATTCAGGGATACTGCAAATTTTGACCGATGTTTCTATAATGCACTGTATCCGTCTGAAAAGCGCCACCCGTCACTTGACGATAGCCGCTACTGCCAGCAAAGGGTGCGCATCGGCGACTCGTGCGGTTACCGGCCTTGTTTGAGGCGTCTGCCGTTGACGTTTGATCTGGGTAATCTGGGGGTTAAAACATGACAGTCAGCGAACGGCAGATGGCCAATGCAATCAGAGCACTTGCGATGGATGCCGTGCAAGCCGCAAATAGCGGGCATCCCGGGATGCCGATGGGTATGGCCGACGTTGCGACGGTCTTATATACCGATTTCCTGAAATTTGACCCCGCCGACCCGATATGGCCTGACCGTGACCGCTTTGTGTTGTCAGCAGGTCATGGTTCGATGCTTGCCTATGCGACGCTGCATTTGAGCGGCTATGCCCGTCCTACGATCAACGATATGCGCAGTTTCCGGCAGCTGCACAGCCCTTGTGCGGGGCATCCTGAGAATTTTGAACTAGAAGCGATTGAAGCAACCACAGGTCCGTTGGGTCAGGGTATCGCAATGGCTGTCGGCATGGCCATAGCCGAACGCCATTTGAACGCTGTGTTTGGTAATGAATTGATGGATCACAAGACTTGGGTGATCGCTGGCGATGGCTGTTTGATGGAAGGTATCAACCACGAAGCGATTGGTTTGGCCGGGCATTTGCAACTTGGACGGCTGAATGTGTTGTGGGACGATAATCGCATAACGATTGATGGCGCGGTTGATTTGTCATCGAGTGAAGACATATTAGCACGTTACAAAGCAACCGGCTGGCATGTGGTTAGCTGCGACGGCCATGATTTTGACGATATCCGCAAAGCAATGACCGAAGCCGTTGCTGATCAGCGGCCTTCGCTGATCGCGTGCCGGACGATTATCGG
>JANMPK010000443.1:0-2035 GCA_031369825.1 Sphingomonadales bacterium | reverse complement strand
AGCCGCCAACCCGCGCCAGATTTTCGGGAGCGAAGACTGGGCCACGATTACCGCGATATCGGACACGCGCGGAATCTGGTTGATACTGCATGCCTGGGCGGTGGTTGCGCTCGCTGCCTTTGGCGGCGCATGGGCGTGGGACGAACATTGGGCCTTGGGACTGCTTGCCACACCGCTTGCGTTGATCGTGATCGGCGGGCGGCAGTTGGGGCTGGCGATTTTGATGCACGACGGCGCACATGGCTTGCTTGCGCCCAACCGCAAGCTCAACAACTGGCTGGGGCAATGGACGAGTGGTGCTGCGACCGGAAGCGACCTGTATGCCTACCGCGCCTATCATCTGACGCATCACAAATTTACGCAGCAGCCCGAAGACCCCGATCTGTCGCTTTCGGCACCCTTCCCGGCCAGCCGCGACAGCCTGCGCCGCAAGGCAATCCGCGATCTGACCGGGCAGACCTTTTTCAAGCAACGTAAGGCGCAATTCGCCGTCGCATGGCGCGGTTTGAAAGCGATGCTGCGGGGCGAAAGCGGGGACGGAAAACGCGACACCAGCGCGGGCCGCGCGCTCAATTTGCAAAGCCGAAGCGGCATTGATGCACCCGTTGCGAATATCGAAGGTGCAAAAACCACCGCACGCACGGTAGGGCGGTTCCTAGCTGTCCAAGGCATACTGCTGGCGATTTCGCTCCTTTTCTGGGGCTTGGTGCCATTCCTGCTGTGGTTTGTTGCGCTGACAACGACCTTCCAACTATTCCTGCGTGTCCGCAATATCGCCGAGCATGCCTGCACCACGACGGGAAGCGACGACCCGTTCACGCATGCCCGCACGACCTATGCCAATATGCTGGAGCGAACGACTGTCGCGCCCTATTGGGTCAACTATCACAGCGAGCATCATTTATTCATGGGCGTGCCATGCTATCATTTGCCCAAAGCACATGCCTTGCTCGGCAAGGGTGATTATCATTCGCGTATGACGATCGAGCCGGGCTATTTTTCGCTGTTGCGCCGGGTTACAGCCACCCAGCCCGTTTGAACCGCACGTAAAGCGACAGGCAGATCGTCGCCATCACGCCGACCACGACATAATAGCCATATTCCCAGCGCAGTTCGGGCATGATGTCAAAATTCATTCCGTAAATTCCGGCAATTGCGGTCGGCACCGCGAGGATTGCTGCCCATGCCGCCAACTGCCGTGTCGTCGCACCTTGCCGTTGCTGTTCGAGCAGAACGCTGGTTTCGATGACCGATGTTAGCGTGTCTCGCAAGCCTTCAACGCGGTAAATCGCCCGGCGGATATGGTCGAGAAGGTCACGGAAATAGGGCTGAATATTCTCGTCGATCTGCGGCAAATGCAGGTTAAGAAACTGGCTTGCCAAGTCCTCCATCGGCCCCAATATCCGCTGCAATCGGAACAGTTCACGCCGCAATGTAAACAGTCGTGCCGTCTCCACACGGTTGAGGAAGGTGTCGATCGCATTATCCTCCATCGTCAGCACTTTTTCTTCCAGCGCATCAATCACCGGAAAATAGCCATCGACGACAAAGTCCAGTATCGCGTGCAGCACATAATCCGGCCCGTTTTTTAATAGCCAGGGCGTCGCCTCCAACTGTGCACGCAGCGGCGTATGCGCGCGGTCCGAACCGTGTCGAACCGTGATAATAAACTGCCGCCCGACAAAGATCGCGGTGTTGCCATATTCGATTTTATCGCCGTGCAGATGAGCGGTGCGCGCGACCAGAAACAGGTGGTCGCCATAAGGCTCCATCTTCGGCAAATGCTTGGGGTCAAGCGCATCTTCGACCGCCAACGGGTGCAGCCCGAAATGCTCCTGTATCCGCTTCAGCGCCCCGTCGTCGGGTTCATGCAGCCCGATCCAAATGAAGTCGCTTGGTTTTTCGACATGCGGAATCGGTTTGGCGAGATCAAGGTCGGTGACCATCTTGCCATCGCGGTAAAGCCGGGCAGCGATGACACTCATTTTGCGCCACCATCATGGGCAAGGGCAATTTTCCCGACTTGCTCGATCAA
>JANMPK010000038.1:0-4267 GCA_031369825.1 Sphingomonadales bacterium | reverse complement strand
GTCTTGGTCGGGTCTTTAAGCACTACGCGGCGCAAGATTTCCGGTGCGAAATTGGGCAGTCCGGTGAAGCGCACGTCGTTGCGTTCAGACAAAGTGTCACCCACGCGCAATGTGCCGTGGTTGGGAATGCCGATGATATCGCCGGGTTCGGCGGTATCAGCAATCTCGCGGTCCTGGGCGAAAAACAGGATTGGCGAGTGGATGGCAACGGGTTTGCCGTGGCCCGACGGGATCAGCTTCATGCCGCGTTTGAATGTGCCCGAACACAGCCGCATGAACGCGATCCGGTCGCGGTGTTGCGGGTCCATATTGGCCTGCACCTTGAAGATGAAGCCGGTGACATCCTTGCGCTCGGGCAGAATCGTGCCAATGCTCGAAGGCTGCGGACGTGGCGGTGGCGCGTAATTGGCGATGGCCGCGATCATCTCGTCAATACCGAATTGCTTGAGTGCCGAACCGAAGAACACCGGCGTCAAATCCCCGGCGCGGTAAGCTTCGAGATCGAACGACGCATAGCCTTCCTGCGCCAAACCGCCCTCTTCACGCAGTTTGGCGAGCCCGCGTTCGGAAATCCTGTCAGCCAAAGTTGGGTCATCCAAACCACTATGCTGGCTGGTCTTGCCCTCGAATTCTTTGGAGCCGCCTGATGGCTGCATCAACTTGTTGGTGTAGAAATCATAGATGCCTTCAAACTCGCCGCCCATACCGACGGGCCAGCTCATCGGGCAAACATCAAGCGCCAGCGCATCGGCAACTTCATCGAGCAGCGAAAAGCATTCGCGGCCCTCGCGGTCGACCTTGTTGATGAAAGTGATGATCGGCACACTGCGCAAACGGCAGACTTCGAACAATTTGCGTGTCTGCGGCTCGATACCCTTGGCAGCGTCGATTACCATGATCGCGGAATCTACAGCGGTCAGCGTGCGGTAGGTGTCTTCGGAAAAATCTTCATGCCCAGGTGTGTCGAGCAGATTGAAGATGATACCGTCCTTGGCAAATGTCATCACCGAGCTGGTGACCGAAATCCCGCGCTGCTGCTCAATTTTCATCCAGTCCGACCGCGCGCGACGCGCCTGACCGCGCGCCTTGACCTCACCCGCAAGATGGATAGCACCGCCTTGCAACAGCAGCTTTTCAGTGAGGGTCGTCTTACCCGCATCAGGATGCGAGATAATGGCAAACGTGCGGCGGTTGAGCGTCATGTGTGGCGCTTAGCGAGGATGTATGGATACGTCTATGATAGACGGCGAAGTGAACCAGATAAAGCCCCAAAGGTTGCGCATGTCATTATTCAATGACAACGGCTTACCGGAATTTGATTTGAAGAATCAGATTGATCGTGACTTGAGTGATATGAATAAAATTAGCCGTTCACAGGAGTGTCTGTATAGGCCAGAAAGTTGGACTTGTGCCTAATAAATCAAACTTTCCAGGCCGCCCTTACGCTCAGTCCAATATCGACCAATTGGAGGCGCTGGTTGATAAAGCGACAGTGGATGGAGCTATCAAAGCTACACTGCTTAACGAACTCAAATACCGCAAGACACGGCGCGCTCAAGTCCTAACGAAGCGTCTGGAAAGCATAGCAGGCCAAATCCAGCCCATTGATGAAAAAGTTGAATCTGGGAAAGCGGCAATTGCCACTCCGCCTCATGCCTTAGAGATACTGCATATTATTCCGGATGCTTCGGATGTAGCATTTGATAGAAGCTCGCTTCATCGACAAAGCGAGCATCCCAGTCCGATCCCTATTCCCGCTCGTGCCATCGCCAACAACCCGCAGGACGTTTTGCGAAGTTGGACTGCGCTCGAAGTTCTTTCTCCCGCAACCTTTCGGAAGCCAACCGATCTCGCCGGTGGTGATATGCGCCGTATTGCCCGGTTTGATCGTGGCCTGCCTTGGGCAAATGGCACAGCTAAAGGTCCGCCCAATCACCGGCTGTATTTTCAGATTGTACTCGGCTCGATCATCATGCAACCGTCGATTGACCGACTGCTCACGAGGTTTTCTGACCTAAGGCCAGAACGCCCCAATGCTCGCGGGGAAACGCCGCTTGCTATCGTCATCGTTGACCGGGAGGGCCGCCCCATTCCGGATAACTGCGCAGTTGTGTCTAGCTTCGGTTGGGGCTTGCCGGTCGCATTGGCGCAAGATCCCGCAATGCTTTCCGCTTGGCAAGACGAAGAGGCACGTGTGCAGTGCGAGCTGCATGCCCAGCTCTATCGGGAGGGAGCCGATGGCAAGCCCCAGCCATTAACAATGAGTATGATTAACTCCGCCGCGAATTGGCTTAAGGATCGCTTTGGTCTCGACGGTGCACTGTTGCGGCCACCGGCTTTCGCAGTGCGCAGCACGGTTCCGTTTAGGCAAAGCGAACCACCAGAGCCATTATTGCTCAACAGTTTCTTCCTGAAGGACCTACGTGTTGCATCACGGCTTTTTAGCGAGGGTAAGGCTCCCGATGCGCTTCGGCGCTTTGTTGGGGCACTAGCGCCGGAGGAACGCCGCGACCTTTTGGATGATGAAGCTGCGATTGAGGAAGTGGTGGCACCATCGTTGTTCCCGCTCGGGCGCTGGCCCGGCCCTGGGCGGCATCCGCTCGTCCTGATGCAGCAAGCGGCAGTCAATCTGGCAATTGCCCAGAATTCGGGTGAGATATTGGCGGTCAACGGTCCGCCCGGCACCGGCAAGACAACGCTACTGCGTGATGCTATTGCCGCGTTGGTGACGCAACGCGCAAGCGCGCTTACTGCATTTGACGATCCTGAAACTGCATTCAGCCACACGGGTCAAAAGCTTAATCTGGGTGGTGCGTGGATTCACCTCTACCGGCTCGATCCACGCATCAAGGGGTTTGAGATGCTGATCGCTTCGTCAAATAACAAGGCGGTCGAGAATGTTAGCCGTGAGCTGCCGGGGATAGGCGCAATTGCCGATGATGCGACTGACTTACGCTATTTCAAACCACTGTCTGACGGATTTTTGGGAGGGGAGAGTTGGGGCGCGATTGCTGCCGTGCTCGGCAACGCATCAAATCGCCATGCTTTTAAAAATCAGTTTTGGTGGACGCCGGACACAGGTCTCTTTTCATACCTGAAAGCCATTGATGGGCGGCAAACCGATGTCAAGGATGACAATGGGACCGAACGCCGCCCCCGGATCGTGTCCGAGTTACAACCGCCACGCGATCACAGGGAAGCTCTCCGGCGATGGCAAGATGCACGCAAGCGCTATCGTGCTCTGGAACGCAAGGCACAAGACAACCGTTCCGGCGCTGAGCAATTTCGCCAGCGGTGTCGCTCGCTTCCTGAACTTGAGATTTTGTTGAATTCACTGGGCGCACATGGGTTGTCACGACCTGGGTTTTGGCATCGCCTTTTCCGGTTGAAGCGGCACCGTGAATGGAAAGCTGAACATGTATCAGTGTTGGCCAAGCTCTACACACAGGCCAAACTGGCTGAGCAAGGCAAAGCTATCCCTGCTACCCTTGCAACCCAACTCAAGCGCTCGCCGTGGTTTGGCTTCCGGTCTGATGAGCATATGGAGCTAAACCGTAAAGCTTTGGGTGAGATAATCGAAATCCACCAGCAAAACATCAAAGCAAGGGCAGGTGTGGCGGTGGATGACGCGTTGTTCGATCAAGGTATCTGGGCCAGCCAGACAGCAGCCCCTTGGTATACTGCTGATGAACATAGCACGCGCGATGCCTTATTCACAGCGGCACTTGATTTGCACCGTGCCTTCATTGATGCCGCCGCAAAGCCGCTCCGTCATAATCTCGCTGCTGCACTGCAAATTCTTGATGGCAAAGGTTTTGCGGATGCGACCAAGGACGCCCTAATACCGGACTTATGGTCTAGTCTGTTTCTTGTTGTCCCTGCGATGTCCACGACCTTTGCGTCGGTTGGGACTATGTTGGCAAATATGCCACAAGAATCGCTGGGCTGGCTATTGATTGACGAGGCCGGACAGGCTTTACCGCAACAAGCCGTCGGGGCCATCATGCGGACACGGCGGGCAATTATCGTTGGCGACCCGATCCAAGTGCCCCCAGTGGTTATGTTGCCCGACAGGCTGACTGCCGCGATTTGCGGCTCACTGGGCGTAGGTGCAGATGTGTTTGCGGCACCATCGGCTTCGGTGCAAACGCTGGCTGACAACGCAACCGATTGGTTCGCCGAGTTTCCTGCACGGGTCGGCAGCCGAACAGTTGGTGTGCCGTTGCGTGTTCATAGACGCTGTTCTGAACCAATGTTCAGCATTGCT
>JANMPK010000428.1:0-5268 GCA_031369825.1 Sphingomonadales bacterium | reverse complement strand
TGGCGCAATGCTCAAGAAGCTTGGCGTCGAGAGCGAATTTGTCGACGGGCTCCGCGTAACTGATGCCGAAACTGCGAAAGTAGCGGAAATGGTGTTGTCTGGCGCGATCAACAAGGAACTGGTCGGCTGGATCAACGCCGCGGGCGGCAAGGCGATTGGTATATCGGGCAAGGACGGCGGCTTTGTTACTGCAACCAAAGTGCAGAGGACGCAGAAAGACCCCGATAGCAACATCGAGCGCAGCATCGACCTTGGTTTTGTTGGCGAGCCGCAGCATGTTGATCGCAGCGTTATCGACACGATCAGCGGTGCCGGGATGATACCGGTGATCGCGCCCATCGGTGTCGGCGACGACGGACACACCTATAATATCAACGCTGATACGATGGCAGGGGCGATTGCCGGGGCGCTAGGCGCTTCCCGGCTGTTTCTGCTGACCGATGTTGCTGGCGTGCTCGACAAGACGGGTCAATTGCTGAACGACCTCGACCCCAAAGCGATAACCGCTCTGCAAGCAGACGGCACAATAAGCGGCGGGATGATTCCCAAAATCGAAACCTGCGTCAATGCGATAGAAGCAGGGGTGGATGCGGCGGTTATCCTCGACGGTAGGGTCAGCCACGCGATGCTCATCGAAATGTTCACCGACGAGGGTGCTGGCACGTTAATCCACAAATAAGCTGTTTTATGGTGTTGATACAGCGGCGCACCTCGTTTAATCCCGCCTCCTGTTCGTTATCCGGAGAATCCGATGCTACTCGCGCTTGTTTCTATCCTTGGTTATTTGATGACCATATTGTCGACGGTGGTCATCGTCCAGTTCATCTTGAGCCTTTTGATTGCGTTCAACGTGGTCAGTCTGTCGAACAATATCGTCGCTTCGATCTGGCAGTCGCTCAACATGATCCTCGATCCGTTTTTGAAACCGATCCGAAAGATCATGCCCGACACCGGGATGATCGATTTTTCGCCGATGGTGTTGCTGATCGGCCTGCGGATATTACAGATGCTGCTCATCGGCTTGGCGAATGATCTTGCCTCGGGCGGTTTGTGAACGCTGACAATATCATCGACGGCAAGGCCTTTGCGGCGAAATTGCGTGGACGCGTTGCGGCAACGGTCCCGGCTTTCCAGTCAGTCACGGGTCGTGCCCCGGGTCTTGCTGTAATTCTCGTCGGCAGCGATGCTGCGAGCCAAGTCTATGTCGGTTCAAAGAAGAAGGCGACGGTCGAGGCTGGTATGGCCAGCTTTGAACATCTTTTGTCGGTTGATACGACCCAAACCGCACTGATCGCGTTGGTCGAACAGCTGAACGCCGACGAAACGGTTGATGGCATCCTTGTTCAGTTGCCGTTGCCGCCGCATATCGACGACAAGGCCGTTATCGCCGCGATTGATCCGGCGAAGGATGTCGATGGCTTTCATGTCGTCAACGCGGGCAAGCTCGCGGTTGGCGAGGACGCTTTGGTGCCGTGCACGCCGCTTGGTTGTTTGATGCTTTTGAAGGACCGGTTGGGCGATTTGTCGGGGCTGGACGCGGTGATTATCGGGCGGTCGAATATCGTTGGCAAGCCGATGGCGCAGTTATTACTTGGTGAAAGCTGCACCGTCACCATCGCGCATAGCCGTACGAAGGATTTAGCCGAGCTAGTGCGCCGCGCCGATATCGTTGTCGCCGCCGTTGGCCGTGCCGAGATGGTCAGGGGCGATTGGTTGAAAGAGGGTGCTGTCGTTATTGACGTCGGCATCAACCGGCTGGCACCTGCGGACGGCCAGACCAAAGGCCGCTTGGTTGGCGACGTTGCTTTCGAAGAGGCAAAAGGCCATGTTGGCGCGATAACGCCTGTGCCGGGCGGGGTTGGGCCTATGACCATCGCCTGTCTGCTCAGGAACACTATTGTCGCCGCGCACCGCCGCGCGGGGCTTGCGCCACCGGAGGGCATTTGATGCGTTATACTGCACTTTTGATTGCTACATTCGCGCTTGCTGCTTGTGCTGGCGGGCAAGGCGGCGGCCCGCGTAATTTCGAACCGAAGCTTGCCAATCCGAGCGCGGTGATCGCGGCGGAAATCGCATTTAACCGACTTGCTCAGGAAAAAGGGCAGTGGACAGCCTTCCGTGAAACTGCGGCCAAAGATGCCATCATGTTTCTGCCGCAACCTACGAACGCGCATATTTGGCTCAAGGGCAAGGCCGATCCGGCAAAGGCGGTCAAATGGCAACCGCATAAGGCGTTTATGTCGTGTGATGGCAAAACCGGCGTGACAACTGGCGCAGCGCAGTGGCCGGGTGGCCAATCGGGCTATTTCACCACCGTCTGGCAATATTATGAACGCGGCCCCGGAAATGGTGAGTGGAAATGGGTGCTCGACCACGGCGACTTCGTGGCAACACCGCGCGAGTCAAAGGAAATGATCGAAACCAAGGTCGCCAGTTGCAAGGGCAAAGCGCCCGCTGCGCTGCTTGCGCCGCCAGTCGGCGCTATTATGAAAATGGGATTCTCGCGGGACCAGTCGCTAAACTGGACATGGGTTGTCCAGCCCGATGGCGCGCGCACGCTTAATGTCCAGTTGTGGAATGGCGAGGCAAGCGACGTTGTGCTTGTTGACAGGGTTGCTGCCGAAAAATGATCGATCTTTTCTTTTCGGCCTTCATTACCTTTTTCGTGGTGATCGATCCTCCGGGGTGCGCGCCGATCTATGCCAGTCTGACCAAGGACGCGAATGCAGCACAGCGACGCAGCATGGCAATTCGCGCGTCCCTGGTGGCCGCAGGCATATTGTTTGTCTTCGCTCTGTTCGGCGAGCAGTTATTGGGCGCGCTCCATATTGAACTAAACAGCTTCCGTATCGCAGGCGGCATCATGCTGTTCCTGATCGCGCTCGACATGGTGTTCGAAAAACGCACGCAGCGCCGTGAGGAACGCGCGCAGAAAATTATCGACACACCCGAGATCGAGGATGTCTCGATCTTTCCGATGGCGATGCCGATGATCGCCGGGCCAGGTTCGATCGCGTCGGTGATGCTGCTAATGGCACAGAATGAAGGCATTGAGCGTGCCAGTATTATCCTGTCGGCACTCGGCGCAGTGTTGCTGCTCACATTGCTGGCGTTGCTTGCTGCGGGACCGATCATGAAGGTCTTGGGTCAGCAGGCCGAGGCGGTAATTACGCGGCTGCTCGGGGTCCTACTAGCGGCGCTGGCGGCGCAATTTGTGATTGACGGACTGAAGCAGAGTTTCGCCTAACAGCACTATTGCAACGTCACCCGATTGTCCGACCCGTCGTGCCGTCCGAAGAATTGCATCAGCTGTACAATCAAATCCGACCGCGTCGATAACCCGCGCGATTCAAGCAGGGCCTGTTTTGCTGCTGAATCAAAAGGGGCAATCTGGGCTATGGCGTTGACCAGAGAGTAATCGTCAAGCTGGCTAACCGCGTTCCAATCGACCGCATAGCCCTGTGCATCGGCGAAGCGCCGAGATTCAATTTCGAGCGAGGCACGTTCGGCAATCGACAGCACATCGCCGACCTCGTCCTCCTCCCACAATTCGGCCTCGGCCTGACGGAAAGTGGTTTTGACATCAAGCTCGCGGACGATATTGAACCGCTGCAAACCTTCGAGAACGATATTGTAACGGCCATCATCAAGCGCCTCGACCTCGCCCATCCGGCCCAGACAGCCGACGTCGAACAGCCCCGATTTGTCGCCGCGGGCTTTGGGCTGGACCATTCCGATCATCCGGTCGCGCGCCATCGCGTCGCTGACCAGAGCACGGTAGCGTGGCTCGAAGATGTGCAGCGGCAATTGCATGCCGGGAAACAATATCGCGCCTGCCAGCGGGAACAGCGAGATGCGCTTTGTCGTCATCCGAACAATATAGCCGATAATTTGCGCCGTGTCGCCGACACCCAAGGGTCTTCAAGACCGATGAGCAAGAATATCTCCAGCAATCGCGATTTTGCCGCGCCTTCGTGCCATTCGCGGTCGGCAGCGATAATATAGAGCAATGCTTCAGCTGCGCCTTCGCGGTCGTCTGCCGCCATCAACGCGTTAGCCAGATCGAAGCGGCTGGCGTGGTCGTCGGGGTTGGCTTCAACCGCAGACCGGAGCGCCGCCAGCTCCTCGGGGTCGCGTTCCGCCGCAGCGATGGTCAATAGCGACCCGGCTTTTTCGATAAGCGGATCGGCGCGCGCGGCTTCATCGAGACTATCATAAATCGCCTGCGCCTCCTCACGCCGCCCGAGCGCCGCCAGCGACCGGATCATGCCAGACAGTGCAGGCAAATGATCGGGTACAGCACCCAGCGCATCGGCGAACAGCCCGTACGCCTGCTCCTCGCCGCCGTTCGACAGCAATTCCTCGCCTGCCGCGACCAGCGGCTCGATTTCTAACAGCGGGTCGGGTGCGCCACCACCGGCCCTGACCGGCAACTTGGTCAGCAACTGGTCGAGCATCTCGACAATCTGCGGTTCGGTGCGCGCAGCCGTCATGTCTGCAACTGGCTGGCCTTGGAACATGGCATAGACTGTCGGGATCGACCGCACCTGAAACTGCGCGGCGATGAATTTGTTGGCATCAACATCGACCTTGGCAAGCACGACGCCCTTATCGGCGTAATCGGCGGCAACTTTTTCAAGGATCGGCGTCAATTGTTTGCACGGCCCACACCATTCGGCCCAAAAATCGAGGATGACGAGCTTTTCCATCGACGGTGTGACGACGTCTTCGCGGAATTGCTCGACCGCCTTTTGCTCTTCGGTGGTCAGGCCCATCGTTGCCAAGGTCATTCTCCGGTGAATATCTGGATTCGCTGGCCCCCTATGTGGGCAAAGCCGGGTGTTTAACAAGACCGGCTTTCCACCATAGTCACAAAAACAGCGTATTTGGGGCTTGCGGGTGGATATACCCCATGCTAACGGCGCGCCTCACCTGTCGGGAATCATGTATTTCCGACCGCCGAGCGGGCGTAGCTCAGGGGTAGAGCACAACCTTGCCAAGGTTGGGGTCGAGGGTTCGAATCCCTTCGCCCGCTCCAGAATTTCTCTGTAAAAACAACGCCTTATGGCGGCTCTGTAAAATGCGACAAACTCCAATTCGTTGATTGGGGTCGCTTTGGGGCGCCATTGTCAACACTGGCAGATCCGGTTGACCCTGCCCTGGCGACTTCGGTATTTCTGTAGATGGACGATGTTGGCGGGGGGGGGGGGGGGGGGGGGGGGGGGGGGGGGGGGGGGGGGGGGGGGGGGGGGGGGGGGGGGGGGGGGG
>JANMPK010000406.1:0-3967 GCA_031369825.1 Sphingomonadales bacterium | reverse complement strand
GCGGCCTGCCGTTTCTCGCAACCGTGGGTGCAACTGCTCCCTTCGTCGGTCTGCTCGGTACGGTTATCGGTATCTATTCGGCACTGATCAAAATCGGCATCGCCGGACAAGCTGACATCGGCAAGATTGCAGGTCCTGTTGGTGAAGCGCTGATCATGACCGCAATTGGTCTGTTTGTTGCTGTGCCTGCGGTGCTTGCCTACAACTGGCTACAAGCCCGCAATAAGTCGATTGCCCGTGCATTGGCTACTTTCTCGAATGATGTGCTCGGTTACATCTCTTCGGGCGGTCGTCTTAAGCCTGCAATCTCAGCGTCGCCTGCGGCGAAGCCAGCAGCTGCAACCGCAGTAAAGAAGTAAGATTGGGTCAGGGTCGGGTCGTCAATCAAACGACGACCCGGTCCGCCGAATAATTTATGTCGGCGTTCGATACCCGGCCCAAACCAGTTAGAGAGGATTAGCCAATGGCAGTCAGTTCAGGAGGCGGCGGCATTGATACGCCAATGTCTGACATCAACACGACTCCACTTGTGGACGTTATGTTGGTGCTCCTTATCGTGTTTCTTATCGCCATCCCGGTTGCGATCCAGACTGTGAAAATGGAAATTCCGGTGGTTGCATTCGAACCGACAAAAGCAAAGCGTGAAAACGTGCTGCTTTCTATCACCACGACCGACTCGCAAGGTCGCGATCCGAGTGCAAAGGATTTTGAAGGCGCCAATCCAGGCGGTGAATGCAGGGTTTACTGGGGTCAGACGCCCATCGATTCAACCGAACTGGTTGACCGTGCGGCGAAGCATCTGAAGCGTGAATTCGAAGCGCTCGGCGGTGAAGCGGCAGCAGCGCAAGGCTTGATTGAACCCGAACAATTGCCTGAGGCGCATATTCGCGGTGACATCAACACGCCCTATCGCTGCATTGGTGGTGCGATTTTCTCGATGCAAATGGCCGGTTTTGCCCGCGTCGGATTCATCTCGTCACCGTTTGTCCTCGCTGACGCGAAATAATCAGCAAAGCTTTTGAGGAGTAACTAATATGGCAATGAGTGGCGGCAAGGATGATGGCCAGCCGATGATGGAAATGAACACGACGCCGTTGATCGACGTCATGCTCGTGCTCCTCATCATGCTGATGATCACCATCCCCCCGGTAACCCATGCGGTCAACATTGATCTGCCAGTGGCGGACGATACCATTGTTGATCCACCATTGGTTGATCCTGTGATTAACAAGATCATCATCTTGCCTACCAGCGAGATCCAATGGAATGGCACACCGGTATCATTGCAGCAGATGGCGCAGTTTTTGGCGCAGACCAAATCCATGAATCCTGAACCGGAACTCCAGTTCCAGCCTGCACCGACCGCGCCTTATGATACGGTCGATAAGGCGCTTGCCGAAGTAAAACGCAGCGGGATCACGAAGTTCGGTTTTGTCGGCAACGAGCAATACCGGGTATTTGGCAAGGCTGCCGCAGTAAGTAATTAATCCTAGGCTGATAACAGCAAAAATCGACATTGAAAGGGCGGTCCGAAAGGGTCGCCCTTTTGCTATCGGGAAAGATGTCGGACCGCCGCATCAAGTTGCGGGTCGGTGTCCTCTGCAATCGCTGACGCCGTCATAGCGACCGCGATGTCTGGCTCGATCCCGGCGTCCGGTTTTGGGTCGGCAGGAAAATAACCAATCAGTGGCACGTCGAATTCGAGTCCCGATTCAGGCAGTCGCGCAAAGAAGAACGCACCACCATTAATGCCGCGCTGGTTTCCGCCGGTGGTTTCGCCCACCAGCGTTCCAAGCCCGGATTGACGCACCATGTTGACGAACTGGAAGGTCGCGCTGCTGTTCTGGGCACTAGTCAGCACCGCCATCGGCACGTTTACGCGCGGACCTTTGGCAGCAATTATACCGCCATCGTCGCGCTTCAGTTGGTAATAACGATCATTGAACCGCTCGGCATCGCTCCCCCAGTCGCGGAAACTGTCGTCCCACGTGTCGAGATAACGGTCGAGCTCAGGCTGCGTTTTCACATAGCGCACCACCCGCTTGTAGCTTGGGCGAACGATATCCCTCGCCGCCAGCCGCGACAAAATAACGTCGCCGCAATCGAGGCCACCTTCATTCTCCCGGATATCGACCACCAGTCCTTTTGCGCCCTTAAGGCTGTCGAGACGGTCGTTCAGCCAGCTTTGCCAATCCCATTTGCTGTTATACAGCGCCCAGCCGTCCATCGTCAGCACCGCTATGCCGTCTCCGCGCATCTGCCAGTTCCAAGCGGGCTCGCCTGTCCGGTCGTCTGGCGCTTTAATAAAACTCTGGCGCTGCGCTAAGCTAAGCGCCGGTACATCGCGCATGGTGTTGCCGGAAGCGCCGGGCATCCGGACCTCGACCCGATGAAGACCTGACACCGGTGCGCCGTAAACCAGCCCGTGAAAAATATCGAAGGTTTCGAACTCGTCCTTGCCGGTCATCGACAGCAACGCGCGGCGCTTGGGTTCGTTGTGGCCGTCGGCGCGAACGAAAGGGAGCAGCCGCTTCAACATGTTTTTTGCGGGAACCCCATTGACTGATTTCACCAACGTGCCCCGGGGCAACGTGCCGGTACCGCTCTGGTCAACGGTGACTACCATCTGCTCGCCGATCCATCGGAACGCGAACGGCAGCCGCGTCGGGCGGTCAAACAATGCCTGTTGCACGGGTTTCTTCTGGTTGAAGAAATTGGCGTAGCTATGCCCGCACCGGATCGTCGCCAGAAAGCGGGAAAGATTGAGATAGCGAGATGCCTGATCGGGTTGCGCGACCCATTGACGATCAAGTGCAACAAGTGCGGCATCGACTGCACGTGGAGGACTATAGCGGTAAAGCCCCGGGTGAAGAGCGGCCAATATCTCGCGCATAATCTTGATGTCCCCGCGCAGCCCGGCACTGGCCTTGGCCTGGAGAGGAGTCGCGATCATGCCCAATGCAAAGCAGGTACTGCTTTCAAGAAAGTTGCGGCGGTTTATCAAGGCTCGTCTCCGGCTGGTTCAATACTCATTGTGTGCCGCAACTACAAAGTGACTTCGCCTCAATCCATGAATTGCACACTCATTCCTGATTTGAGACTTGGTGCTTGCGCCAGCTCGACGGTGTCGTATCGAAGCTCGCTACGAACGCGCGGTTGAAGCTCGCCTTTGAACTGAACCCCGCCTCCAGTGCAAGATCGAGCAGATCGTCGCGTCGGCCCTGCACTATCATTTCAGCAACGCGCCGCGAACGTAGGTCGTTGATGAAAGCGGAGAAGTTCACGCCCAGCCCCTCGTTGATCGCACGCGACAGATGGCCGGTATTGGTTCCCAGCTTGCGCGCCAACGTGGCCAGCGACAATTCCGGGTCGGCGGCCCACCCTTCTTGCGCCACCTGCGCTGCCCATGCGCCGCCCAGCGCTTTCCAGTCGCGTGGCGACGGCAGCGTGTCGGCGGTCGCACGCAGGCTGGCGAGCGGCGGAAAGGGCAGGGCGGCATGGCGCCATGCCTCTATGCCCAGATACAGCGCAAACGCACCGATGGCGACGTAGAGCCCCATCAGCCCGCGATAGCCGAGCGGCAACAGCCAGTCCCACACCAGATAGGTGGTCCAGATCAGCATCAGCACCGCCAATGCCGCAATGGCCCGGCCCAGCCATCGCGCGGCGTAGCGATGATCGTCAGAGCGTGCCGCAGCGAGAGCCAGCCGGTATTCGCCAAGTAGGCGGAAGCTGGCCAGGCCATAATAGATCAGCCCGACAATAATGCCGCCGCCGGTCACCCATTCGATGGCAGGTGATGCGATCTCGGCCCAGCGCATCTTGATGTCGAAGGGGAGCAGAAAGCTGACCGCGTAGAACAGGAATTGCGCAGCGGCAGGAATAAGGTGCAATCTTGCCCGCCTCGGCCATCCGCCGGTTACCAGCGCATGAGCGTAGAGGTGGAACAAGGGCGCGACGGCCAAGC
>JANMPK010000396.1:0-10106 GCA_031369825.1 Sphingomonadales bacterium | reverse complement strand
CACATCCTTGAAGTGCAGGCAATGGCCGACGATATGACCGGTTCGAAATATACCGGCCGCGACCCCGTTCATGCGGGCGAGCTGTCGATGGATGAAATCGAAAAAGGTCAGGCCGACGAAGATTATGTCTTGAAAATGAGTGTCGGTCCCGATCAAGTCCGCCGCACCAAGGGCCCGCGCTACACGCCGGTGTCGAAGCGTCAGGACAAGCCCGACGGCATTTCGTGGCTGTTGCGCAACCATCCCGAAATTTCTGACGGTGCGATCTGCAAACTGATCGGCACCACGCGCAACACGATTGCCGCAATTCGTGAACGCAGCCACTGGAACATCGCCGAAATTCAGGCGAAAGACCCGGTGACATTGGGCCTGTGCTCACAGCGCGAGCTTGACGCCATCGTCAACCGCATTGCTAAAAAAGCTGGGATTGACAACAAGGCCGCCGATGACCTGCGTCTCGGCACCGACCGCGAAGCGCTGATCGAAGAACTCCGCGCCGAACGCACCGAAGCCGCACGTAAGGCAGAGGCTGCGCTGAACGGTGAAGAGGAAGATGCAGGCGCAAAGCCCGAACTGACGGCGGATACGTTGTTCAAGAAGACGGGGGAATAAGCTCGATCCTTCCCTAACGTCACCATTGCCTTAATCGCGCGGTTAAGGCACGGCGGGTTATGGCCACAAAAGCTCCTCCAGCATATGATATGTCGCTCGTCGATCACGGCTTTGAAGCCAAAGAGCTGAAAGGCCTGACCTACCCCCTTGGTGATCACGCGCCGGGTTATGGAGAGATTTATCAGCTTGCGCCCGATCTCGGCTGGACGCGGATGCCGGTGCCTGGGAACCTTAATCATATCAATCTCTGGTTGCTCGATGACGAAGCGCCTGGCGGCAACGGCTATGCGATTGCCGATACCGGGCTTTTTTTGCCGGGGGTGGTCGATTACTGGAAAGGCTTGTTCGCGGCCGGGCTGTCCGAGCGCCAACTGACGCGGATATTTGTCACGCATTTCCACCCTGATCACGTGGGCTGCGCCGGTTGGCTTGCCAACAAGTTCAAGGTGCAGGTGTGGATGAACCGCACTGAATGGTTGCTGGCGCGGATGCTGACCAGCGAAACGCTTGAGCATCCGCCCGAGGACATATTACGCCGCCGCAAATTTTCTGGCTATGATGATGAACGCCTCGATAAGATGCGCGGCGGCGGTTGGGGCAATTTTGCCCGCGCGGTATCGCGGCTGCCTAGTGGTCATCACCGGCTCGACGACGGGGCTGTGGTCCGCGTTGGAAACCGCGACTGGCAGATTATGACCGGCGGCGGGCATACGCCTGAACATGCCTGCATGGTTGACCACCAAAACGGCGTGATAATCGCGGGCGACCAGATATTGCCGCGCATTACCTCCAACGTGTCGATCATGGACAGCGAACCCGATGCCGATCCGCTTGCCGAATGGCTGGCCTCGATTGCCAAATTCCGCGCTGCCTTGCCGGAGGACATGCTTGTGCTGCCCGCGCACGGCTTTCCGTTCAAGGGCATCCATGTCCGGCTTGATAAGCTCGCATCGGGCCATCACGAACAGCTTGACCGGCTTGAGGCGGCACTTCGCACTAAAGAGATGCGCGCTGTCGATACATTCGGCCTTTTGTTCGGACGGCCGATTGACGACAGCATCTACGGTCTCGCCACTGGCGAAGCGATGGCGCATTTGCGTTATCTCGAACGCGCGGGCCGTGCGACCGTCGAGACACGCGAAGGTGTGGGCTGGTATAGTTCGAAATAATATCGCATCGTTGCCGCATGACATCCTGGACCAAAAACTATCTGCACCCGTCTATATGGGACCAGCAGTTCGCACCGATGGCCTTACACGATATGTTCTTCCAATCGGCGGAGCGGATGGGCAAAGCGGCTCTGGCCGACTTCATGGGACGCAAGTATAGCTATGCCGATATGGCGGGTGCTGTGCGGCGGGTTGCGAAGGGCTTGCAGGACAAGGGCATAGGCAAGGGCGACCATGTCGGGTTGTTCCTGCCCAACGTGCCGCATTATATCGCAGCATATTATGGTGCTCTGGCGGCGGGGGCGACGGTGGTCAATTTCTCGCCGCTCTATTCGGTCGATGAACTCGCGCATCAGGTTGCCGATAGCGGGACCAGCATATTGTTCACGGTGTCGGCTGCTGCTTTGCTCCCCACCTCAATCAAGGTGCTGGATAATAGCAGCCTGAAAGAACTGGTCGTCGGCAGCGTCGCCGAAGCATTGCCGCTTACCAAAAGCTGGGCTTACCGGCTGTTCAAACGCAAGGACATTGTGCCGATCCCCAACGACAGCCGGATTACCACATATGCCGACCTGCTAAGCAATAGCGGTGACTATTGTGTGCAGCTCTGCAATCCCGAAACCGACATTGCCCAGCTGCAATATACCGGCGGCACCACCGGCACGCCCAAAGGCGCGATGCTCAGCCACCAGAATATCACCGCCAATGCGCGGCAGATCAATTGCATCGACCCGGAATCACATTTCAATAAGCCTGACGCGCCAAGCGACGACCGCATCCTCGGCGTGCTGCCGTTCTTCCACGTATTCGCCAACGCGACGGTGCTCAACCGCACGATTTGCAATGGCGGTGAGATTGTCATGCTGCCGCGTTTCGAGGCGAAGGCGGCATTGGCTGCGGTCAACCGCACGCATGTTACCTCGCTGCCGGGTGTGCCCACCATGTACCAGGCTTTGCTCGATTGCCCCGATATTGGAAAGACCGACTTTACCAGCTTGCGCGCCTGCATATCAGGCGGCGCACCTTTGCCTGCGGAACTCAAAAAACGGTTCGAGGAGGTTAGCGGCGCGGTAGTTATCGAAGGCTATGGCCTGACCGAAAGCTCCGGCGTGGTGTCGTGCAACCCTTATGCAGGGCTGAACAAATTGGGCAGCATCGGCCAGCCGATCCCCGGCACCGACGTCAAGTTGCTAGACAAAGAAGACCCGACAAAGCCCGCGCCGGAGGGTGAACCCGGCGAACTCGTGTTCTGCGGCCCGCAAGTCATGCGCGGTTACTGGAACCGGCCCGATGCCGATGCAGAGGTGTTCGTCGGCGGCTATCTGCGCACAGGTGATGTTGCGACAATTGACGAGGACGGCTTCATCCGGATCGTTGACCGTCTGAAAGACATGATCGCCGTTGGCGGCTTCAAGGTTTTTCCAAGCCAGGTCGAGGATGTCCTCTACAAACATCCTTCGGTCAAAGAGGCGTTGGTCATCGGCGTACCCGACGCCTATCACGGCGAAATGCCCCGCGCTTATGTGACTTTGCAAGACGGTGCGAGCGAGGACGGCGCGACGCTCGCCGCATGGCTTAACCCGCAACTGGGCAAGCATGAGCGGGTGCAGGCGGTGATGATTATGGATGCGCTGCCGAAAACGATGATCGGCAAGCTCGACCGGAAGGCGTTGCGGGCGGAGGTTGGTGTGTGAATTCCTCCCCGTTCCGGGGAGGAATTGACAGCCCTTCCATCCGCAAAATCATCCATGTCGATATGGATGCCTTTTTTGCAAGCGTCGAGCAGCGTGACAATCCTGATCTGCGTGGGCGTCCGGTCGCTGTTGGTGGTTCGTCGAAACGCGGCGTGGTGGCCGCCGCTAGTTATGAGGCACGCGCGTTCGGTGTCCGCTCGGCGATGCCCTCGATTACCGCGCAGCGCCAATGCCCTGACCTGATTTTCGTCAAACCGCGTTTCGAAGCTTACAAAGCGGTGTCGCGGCAAATCCGCGAAATCTTCGCCCGCCACACCGACATCATCCAGCCACTATCACTCGACGAGGCCTATCTTGATGTTACGCACGACAAGATGGAACTGGGCTCTGCGGTTAAGGTCGCCAAAGCCATCCGCGCCGCAATTGCCGCCGAAACTGGCCTGACCGCAAGCGCCGGGGTCAGCTACAACAAGTTCATCGCCAAGCTCGCCAGCGACCAGAATAAGCCCGACGGTCTGTGCGTCATCCTGCCCGAACACGGCGCTGAATTCGTCGCAGGCCTCCCCGTCCGCCGCTTCCACGGCGTCGGCCCGCGCACGGCGGAGAAAATGGCCAAGCTCGGCATTGTAACCGGTGCCGACCTGCGCGAAAAGGATGAGGCGTGGCTGACCACGAACTTCGGCAGTTGGGGTAGCTATCTTCATCAGGCGGCACGCGGCATTGACGACCGGCCGGTCAACGCCAACCAGATCCGCAAATCACTTGGCGGCGAACTCACTTATTTCGACGACAAACGCAGCGAAGCCGAACTGCGCGAGGCGATTGATGAGATTATTGAGATCGTCTGGGAACGGATCGAACGCTATCAAGCGCGCGGTAAAACATTAGTGCTCAAAGCGCGGTTTTCCGATTTCAGAACGGTCACGCGGTCGCGCACATTGGACCATATATTGACTGAAAAGCCGGAATTTGCGAAATTGGGTCACCAATTGCTGGATCAGATATTGCCCGCCGAAATGGGAGTGCGGTTGCTTGGCCTGACATTGTCCGGCCTTGTGCATGACGAGAGCATTCAGGACTTTGCAACCAACCAAGGCAGTTTTGCATTCGACAATATTGAAAATTGAAGATATCCTTCATATATCACAAAACTGTTATAACAGTATAATACAGGAGCGCATGATGGCTCGTCCGCAGACCGATATCGAAGCCGGAAAACAAGAACTGCTTGAGGTCGTTGATGATCTTGTGCGTAAACGCGGCGGTGCCGATATTTCAATGGCCGAGCTGGCAAACGCCGCCGGAATGTCGCCCTCAAACATCTATCGTTTCTTTGAAAACAAAGAGGCTTTGTTAGAAGCTGTTGCCGAAAAATGGTTCGCCGAGAAAATCCGGATCATGGAAGAAGTTTCCGCAACTGACGTTGCTGCGCGAGACAAGATGTTCGCATTTTTTGCGCAGCGTTTTGCGCTGATGGTCGAACAATATGAGGCAGAACCGGAATTGTTCAAAAGCTATCTCGAAATCGGCCAACAGAATTTTGAAGTCGTGCGCGGTTATGTCGATTTGGGCGACCATTATCTGGCGATGATCGTTGCCGAAGCGATGGAACAGGGCTATTTTGAGGGTCTGTCGATCGACGAAACGGTGTCGTTAGTCAACCAGATGGTGCAGCCTTACTGCAACCCTGAGGCCATCGTCTATATCGGCACGATGAAGCTCAACGAGCATAAGCTTGCGCGCATTATTGATACGATCTTTATCGGTTTGGGCAAAACGCATAACGCCAAAGCCGTAAACGAGCCGCATATCAAAATTGTGTCCTGAACCGGCTGTGCTTGGTGCAGAGTAGGCCAGCCTGTGGACCCCATACTTGAAGATTTCCTGAGCGACCCAAACACAGACATATCGGCCCTCCACGACGTTGCCCGCATCAAATCCATGCTCGAAACCGCCGCCCGCGAAGCCCGCGCAATGAGCTATTCAGAGCTGCTGCTCGAACTCGGTTTCCGTTTCACCCGTCCCAAAATGCGCGCAGTCTGCAAGACACTGGACGAAGTCGACCGCCGCAGCGCCGCGGAGGGCGCGCCTGCACTGGCTGTTCTTGTGGTGCGCGAGGGCGATGGGCTTCCAGGGCAGGGCTGGTGGACCGGGCGAACGGATTATCAAGGGCAATGCACCGGACCCGAGGCACAGGCGCATATCGCGACATTGCAGGCGGCAGTCTTTGTCTATTGGAATAACCGGTAGCACCGCAATCTCAAACCGAAAAATCACCGAGGGAAATTAAATGCGAACGGTTGCAGGGCATCTATTTGGCTTTATGGGAGGGTAGTATGGAGCAGGCTTTGTCATGAACGCGCCGATCACCGATGCCGAAGCGCTGAAGCAGCGGATGGCGGCGCTGTTCGCTGACGTCAAAATCCCCGGCGTGAACATGAGCATCCATGACCTGTCTTTTGAAGCAGGCACGGTGACGCTTGAATTCGAGGTGTCTAACGCTGCAGCAAACCAGTTTGGATTTGTCCAGGGCGGCATGGTGGCGACCATGCTGGATGGCTGCATCGGTATGGCAGGGGCCATCAAATCGGGTGGCTTGCTGGCAATGCCATGCGCGGAGCTGAAAGTGAGCTTCGTCCGCCCTGTGCCTGTCGGCAGGCTTATCGGTCGCGGGGAAACGCTGCGGCTAGGCAAGACGTTGGCGTTTCTGGAGGCGGGTCTCTACGACGAAGCCGGAAAGTTGCTCGCCCGCGCCTCCGCGACCGCAGCGCCGATGCCGTTCCCAGACATGCCGCCCGCGTGACAACCCCCGACATCTTTCTCTCCTACAACCGCGAGGACGCGGGCGTGGCGAAGCGCTTTGCCGATGCGTTTGGGGCGGAGGGCCTCAATGTCTGGTGGGACACCGCGCTGCGTTCGGGCGAGGCTTATGATGAGGTGACCGAGGCGGCGTTGCGCGGGGCGAAGGCAGTGGTGGTGCTGTGGTCCCCGCGCTCCGTGGTCTCGCGCTGGGTGCGGGCGGAGGCGACGATTGCGGATCGGTGCAAGACTTTGGTGCCGGTGATGATCGAACCCTGCGAGCGCCCGATCATGTTTGAGCTGACCCAGACAGCGGAACTGTTGCACTGGACGGGGGAAGCGGGGGACCGGGCGTGGTTGGCGTTCCTCAGCGATGTGCGACGCTTCGTCGGGCGTGAGGCTCCTGCACCAGCGCCACTCGTGCCTGTTCCGGAACTGGTCATTGTGCCGCAGCCGATTGCGGCCAAGCCGTCGATTGTCGTTCGTCCGTTCGCGAACATGGCAGGCGCGGGCGAGGCGGATTATTTTGCGGACGGTATGGTGGTGGAGATTGTCTCGGCACTTTCCCGCTTTCCGTCGCTGTTCGTTATCTCCAGCGGTTCCAGCTTCAATCTGCGCGGCGATGCCCGCAGCAATGGCGAGATCGCGCGGGAACTGGGCGTGCGCTACGTGCTGCAGGGCAATGTCCGTAAGAGTGGCAATGCGGTACGCGTCGCAGTCGAGCTGCTTGATGGCGATGCCCATACACCGATCTGGACACAGCGTTTTGACGGCGTACTGGACGATGTGTTCGCGTTGCAGGATGAGGTGTCAAATGCGGTTGCGGCCCGGATAGATTCCTCCATCCAGTCCAACGAAATGCAGCAGGCCAACCGGCGGCTGACAAAGGATCAGGGCGCCTATGACCTGTTCCTGCGCGGGTCGCACAATATATGGGGGAAATATGAAGAGGCCGAACTGCGCGAGGCAATCGACATGTTCGATCAGGCCATCGCGCTCGATCCGCAATTTGCCTTGGCCATGGCGCTAAGCAGCAATGCCTGTTTCAATCTCCAACTGTTTCATCCAGGATCGGATCAGGCGGACCTGATGGCGAAATGCTTGTCGCTGGCTCAGCGTGCCGTGCAGATCGACAGGGACGACTACCGCGTGCTCGCGTGGGCGTCCTACAGCTATCTGCAATGCAATCAGCCCATCACCACGGTAGAGTTACTGATCGAACGGGCGCTGGAGTTGAATCCCGGCGATTCGGTAACGCATTGGCTTTCAGGCTGGGTCAGCGTCTTTGCGCCTAACCCGCGTAAGGCGCTGTCTGCCTTCAAGATTGGGCTGAGGCTCGATCCGCAGTCGCCGTGGCGCGCCACGTTCCAACTCGGTCAGGCGATGGCCTTGATGCAACTCGACAGGTTTGAAGAAGCAATCCCGCTGGCGCGCTTCGGTGCCGATCAATATGCGACCGTCCGCGCAAGTTGCAACACATTGCAAGCCGCTGCCTATGGCTTTCTGGGAAGGGCAGGTGAAGCCAAAGCCTTGGACAATGTCAGCTATCCCTTGCAGCCGAATGTCGATGCTTTTTTTGACAATGTCCGCGATGGTTCATTGAAGCCGAAGATACTCGAAGGACTGCGGTTGGCGGGCATAGCGCCCGAACAGGGCGAATAGCGGTTTACAAATCCTGGCCTGTATGCTATTGTCATACGTTGAAAATGAGGTGTTCCGATGCAAGCGTCCACAACCCCCGCAATCCTGAGCGTCCGCGTCAGCCCTGCCGAACGCTCACTGCTCGAATCCGCCGCAAGCCAAGCGCGCACCTCGCTCAGCGATTTCATCCGGCGCAAGGCGATTGAAGCGGCGGAGACGGAGATGCTGGACCGCTTGCTGGTTACCATCCCTGCAAGTGACTGGGCGCGGTTTGAGGCTTGGGTCGATACCCCTCCCAAGGACGTCCCCGCGCTCCGTACCCTCGCGGCGCGCAAGCCGGTATGGCAGGACTGACCCCGCCGCGACCGCTCGCGGCAGGCGATGACCGGCAGGGTTTCGATTGCGGGCGGGACTCGCTCAACTTCTGGTTCCGGCGCAATGCGTGGCGCAATCAGCAGGCCGATGTCTCGCGGGTCTCTGTGATCTGCGACGCAGAAAGCGGCGCGATTGCGGGCTATGTCAGCCTGTCTGCGGCAAGCATCGAACGCGCGCATCTGCCCAAGAGCAGCCAGCGCAACCGGCCCGATCCGGTGCCTGCGCTGTTGCTCGGCCAACTCGCGGTTGATCAGCGCTATCAAGGGCGCGGCGTTGCCCGCTCACTGATGTTCTTCGCGCTGACAACGGCAGTGCGGGTGGCACAAGACATCGGCTGCGCCTGCGTGCTGACCCACCCTCTCGATGACGGCGTCCGCGCCTTTTATGCGGGCTTTGGCTTTGAGGATTTGCCTTTCGATCCCGCGCGCAGCATGGCAGTGCGGATTGTCGATTTGCAGCATAATGGATTCTGACCGAGCCCAATGACCAATCCCGACATCTTCCTCTCCTACAACCGCAAGCGTAAGGTCTAATGCAGCAAGCGCATGATTTACGCGACGAGAGCAAAGCGCTACTTGCCTTGCTGACGCCGCTCGATGAGGCGGGTTTTGCGACCTCCACGCTCTTCAAAGGCTGGAGCATCGACCAGATACTCCGCCATCTCCATGTCTGGAACATCGCCGCCGACCTGTCGCTGACCGACGAGGCTGGCTTTGCCGCGTTCATGGCGGAGATGGCCGCTGGCGTCCGTGGCGGGCGGTTGCCGGATTTTGAGGCGGCGTATCTGGGCGGGCTGTCGGGTCATGCCTTGCTGAATGCCTGGGCGACGCAGTTTCGCGCGATGACTCCGCGCTTTGCTGCCGCTAACCCCAAGGCCCGGGTCAAATGGGTTGGGCCAGAGATGAGCGTGATCAGCTCGATCACTGCTCGCCTGATGGAGACTTGGGCGCACGGGCAGGCGGTCTATGATGTGCTGGGTGTGGAGCGTATAGATACCGACCGGATTGGCAATATCGTCCGGCTGGGGGTCAATACTTACGGCTTTACTTGGAAAAACCGGCGGACGGAGCCACCCGGGCCGATGCCGCGCCTGCGCCTGACCGCGCCATCGAGGGCAGTCTGGGAATATGGCGAACCGTCCGACAGCGGCGCCATCACCGGCAGCGCCACCGAATTTTGCCAAGTCGTTACGCAGTGCCGCAATATCGCCGACACGTCGCTTGAAGTCACCGGCGATGTCGCGCGGCAATGGATGGCGGTGGCGCAATGCTTCGCCGGACCACCGCAAGACCCGCCAGCGCAGGGGATGCGGCAGAGGTTAAAAAAAGGGCGTGCTTACGACGAATAAACATAAAGGGTCACTGGGCATTTTGTGATGAAAAAGGCGGGCTTTTAAGAGCGATTGAGGGTCATGCCAATTACGTATACAGTCTTCGCAATTCTATGGGGTGTAGAATAATAGAGGACCGCATTTGCCCGACATCTTTCTGTCCTATAGCCGAGAAGACCAGCCTACGGCACGCAAGCTTGTCGCGGCGCTGGAGGCTGGAGGTTGTTCGGTCTGGTGGGATGGGTTGCTGGAGGGTGGAGAGCGGTTTTCTCGCAAGACAGCAGCTGCCCTGGAAGCAGCCGATGTAGTCGTTGTTCTTTGGTCGAAAGCGTCGCTGGAATCGCACTGGGTGCATGACGAGGCGACGCATGGTCGTGACAAAGGGCGGCTGGTTCCGGTCAGCATCGACGGGTCGGAGGCTCCTTTGGGGTTCCGCCAGTTTCAAGTGCTCTATCTTGCGCATTGGAAGGGCAAGGCCGACGCGCC
>JANMPK010000381.1:0-2637 GCA_031369825.1 Sphingomonadales bacterium | reverse complement strand
TCCGGCTGGTAACTCAGGTAATTTCTGGGCAATCGCGGCGATTGTCGCGCCCGATGAAATACCCACCAGCATTCCCTCTTCACGCGCGGCGCGGCGGGCGGCTTCCTTGGCGGTTTCGGGGTCAACCTGGATCACGCCGTCGAGCAATGCGGTGTGCAGGTTCGCCGGAATGAAGCCTGCGCCAATGCCTTGAATGGCATGCGGGCCGGGCTGGCCGCCGCTTATCACTGGCGACAGAGTAGGCTCAACTGCAAACACCTTCATATTCGGCCAGGCTTTTTTCAGAACCTCTGCGCAGCCAGTGATATGGCCGCCTGTGCCGACACCGGTAATCATGGCATCCAGCGGCGTATCGGCGAAGTCGGCGAGAATTTCCTGCGATGTCGTGCGGACATGGACGTCGATATTGGCAGGGTTTTCAAACTGCTGCGGCATCCAAGCCCCCGCTGTGCCAGCGACCAGCTCCATCGCGCGCTCAATCGCGCCCTTCATGCCCTTTTCGCGCGGGGTCAAATCGAAGCTCGCACCATAAGCCAGCATCAGCCGTCGCCGCTCGATCGACATCGATTCGGGCATGACGAGGACGAGCTTATAGCCCTTCACCGCCGCCGCCATCGCCAGCCCAACGCCAGTGTTGCCCGACGTCGGCTCGATAATCGTGCCACCGGGTTTCAGGCTGCCATCCGCCTCTGCAGCCTCGATCATCGCCAGCCCGATGCGGTCCTTGATCGACCCGCCCGGGTTGGACCGTTCCGACTTAATCCAGACTTCGGCGTTCGGGAACATCCGGTTCAGCCGGATATGCGGGGTGTTGCCGATGGTTTCGAGGATCGATTGGGCTTTCATTTCTTCGTTTCCTTGAATTGCGGTTCAAATGTCCGGGCGTTTTTGAGTTCGGGGAATATCCGCCACCAAATGCCTGTTACCATTATGGCACCAACGCCGCCAAAAACAACCGCGCCGACAGGGCCAAGCAATGCGGCGGCAAAGCCAGACTGTAATTCGCCGAGTTCGTTAGAGGCCGAGATTGCGAGGCCGGAGATCGAGCTGACCCGCCCGCGTTTGTCGTCGGGCGTGTTAAGCTGGACGAGCGAGGAGCGGACAAAGACCGAGAGCATGTCGGACGCACCGAGGATGGCGAGCATGGTAAGAGCAATGAGCATCGACGTCGTCACATCGAACAATTCGATCCGCGCGTTGCCGAACAACCGCTCGCCAATTTCGTGGCTCCAGCCAAAGCCGATGGTGGCGAGGCCGAACACCACGACCGCCCACAGCATCTTCGCTCCGACATTGTGGCGCAGTGGCTTGACCGCGAGATAGAGCGCGACGACCGCCGCTCCCAAAGCCGGGGCAGCGCGCAGCTGGCCCAACCCTTCGGGGCCGACGTGCAATATATCGCGGGCATAGACCGGCAGCAATGCCGTCGCACCCGCCAGCAATACCGCAAATAAATCGAGCGTGATTGCCCCAAGCAGGAACCGTTCCGACCAGGTATAGCGCAGCCCCTCGATCATCTGCTGCACCGGTCGTCGCCGGTTTTCGTCAGCTGGCGGATGCACCGGCGGAATGAAAGTGAGTGCGGCTATCGCCAGCCCAAGCAGAACCGCCGCCATCCAGTAAGGCGATGCGGCATTTTCGGCGTACATGAACCCGGCGGCTGCAGGGCCGATGACCGATGCCGACTGCCAGGCGATCGAACTCAAAGCAATCGCGCGGGGCAGAGATTCTGGCGGCACGAGGTTCGGGGCGATTGCGCTCATCGCTGGCCCGACAAACACCCGCGCCATACCGTGCAGCGCGGACATGATGAACAGGATCGGCAGGTTGAGCGCGTCATAATAAGTCAGCAACCCCAATGCGACCGCGACGCTCAGGTCGATCATATTGGCCAGCCGCGCTACCGTTCGCCGTTCGAACCGGTCGGCGGCCCAACCGGCAACCGGGGTCAGCACAAACAGGGGCACAAACTGCGCCAGCCCCAGCAAACCCAGCTGAAACGCCGCGACCTTGGGCGACATGCCGTAATCGCTGCGCGCGATATCATAGACCTGCCAACCGATAATCACGACCATCGACATCGTCGCAATCACCGCCACAAAGCGCGATATCCAGTAAGCGCGATAGGCGGGAAACGAAAAAGGATGCGGGCCGTTCATGTGGGCGCGGCGTAACGCGTTGGCCCGGTGGCGGCAATCCATCTTGGCTTTGCCGCAGCAAATTTTTGCTTCGCCTGAGGCAAAATACGTTCGTCGAAAACCGGCTGGTCAAAGGGTTGTCACAAGTGCATTCTCGCGTCCATCACAGGGCAGGGAGTCCAGGCATGAAGTTCAAACATCTTTTAATCGCGGCATCGGTTGCGGCAATCAGCATCACCGGCGCTTGCAAAAAGACCGATAGCGGCGACACGGCGGTCGTCGCGGCCAATGACGGCAGCGCGTGGGGCGGGGCGGTCGACACGTTCCTCACCGGCTATTTCAAAGTCAACCCGACCTTTGCCATCTATCAGGGTAAGCATGAATTTGACGGTCAGCTACCCGACTGGAGCCCCGAAGGCATCAAGGCCGGGATCGATTATCGCACGAAAGCCATCGCCGATGTGAAGGCTGTCAACGAAAGCGCTATGACCGACGCGCA
>JANMPK010000379.1:0-2354 GCA_031369825.1 Sphingomonadales bacterium | reverse complement strand
TGTCAGCCAGCCGCGCGGCATCGAATTTCGGTGCTGCCGTCGTCATCGCCCGGTCAAGCCGTGCCTTCGCCGCATCAGTAATCTCCGGCAATTTCTCCGCGATTGCCACCATCTCGTCAAAGCGGCCCCAGCAATTGAGCGCGATGTCGCACCCTGCTGAAACGCACTCGACGGCCCGCGTTGGCACATCACCCGACAGCGCATTCATGTCGAGATCGTCGCTCATCAACAGCCCGTCAAAGCCAATTTTACCACGGATGACCTCCTCAATAATCACCGGTGACATCGTGGAGGGACGCTTATTGTCCCACACATCATAGACGACATGTCCGGTCATCCCCATTGGGGCCCAATTAAGCCTGCGGAACGGTGCTAAATCCTGCTCCAGTTCGGCCTCGCTGGCGTGAACATGCGGCAATTCGTGATGGGTATCGACCACCGCGCGCCCTTGCCCCGGCATATGCTTGACCACGCCGACTACGCCGCCAGCCGCCAGACCGTCGAGCATCGCGCGCCCCAAAGCTGCGACCCGCGCCGGATCACTGCCCAAAGCACGGTCACCAATCGCAGCGTGCGTTTCGGGCACCCGCACATCGAGTAATGGCAAGCAATCGACATTAATACCAACCTCGGCGAGGACCAGAGCAATCGCCTCGGCATTGCTCCGCGCTGCCTCAATCGCGGTCATCGGCGCGATATCATAGAGCGCATCAAATACGCCGCCCGCCGGAAATTCAGGCCAAACCGGCCCACGCATCCGCGCAACCCTGCCACCCTCTTGGTCAATCGAGATCAACACATTATCGCGGCCATGCAGTTCGCGCAGACTATCGGTCAGCGCACGGACTTGATCGCGATCTTCGATATTGCGCTTGAACAATATATAGCCCGCCGGATCGACATCACGGAACAGGCGTTTCTCGTCATTGGTGAGTGCGAGACCGGACAAGCCAAAAATTACGGGTTTCATAGGCATAAAACTAAAGCCAGCTATCACATAACACAAGCCGCCAGCACGCGAGCGTTAAGTCAAAACTGTGCATAAAAAAGCCGTGGTAGCTATGTATCTACCACGGCCCTTCTCCCCCGGCGCGTTCAATATGAAGCTTAGCCAGTCATTTTACGATAAGGCAATTTTCTCCGGCTGCCTTCAACTTGGCGCACAATTGTTGTGCCGCAGCGGCATTGGCAGTTACTGCTTGTAAACGGAATATTTTACGGCCGCCTTCACCCGTCGCCTCGGCAATGCGGCGATTGGTGCCAGAAAGGAAGCCAAAGCGCTTCCCGAATGCCGCCCATGCCTGATCTGCCTTGGCAGAATCGCCAAACGCGCCGAGCTGGACCATGACAGCACCTGCTGGCGCCGGACCACTAGTGGCTGGCTTGGCAGCGGCTTTCGTATCGCCCGCTTTGGCAGGTGCAGCAATGGTTGCGCCCGTCTTTTTGCCTTCGCTCGCAGCAAAGGCAGCGTCGCCTTCCCCTTCAAATGTCTTGCCTTCGGGGTCAGTAGGGGCAACTTTGTAATTACCCTCTTGTGCTGCGATCAACTCTCCATTGCCCTGAGCACCGCCGGTCTGGTTGCGTTGAAGCCAATAGATGCCGCCAACAATCGCCGCCAGCAAAGCCAAGCCACCAAGCACGAGCCCGGCCACTTTCAATGGCGACGCGCCTTCGTCATATTCATAGCCATCGGCGGTCTCTAACCAAGGCAGACGATCCGGATCGTCAAGACCGAATCTGTCATTCTGGTCATCATTGGTGGTGTCACTCATGCCAAATTCCCCAATATTTCTAGCATATAATTACATGCTGTAAGCAGCCTCAACCCCCATGAGTTTCAGACCGTTACGAATAACTTGCCCGATATTGGCCGCCAAGAAAAGCCTCGCCCCCGTCATTGCCGGGTCATGTGCCAATATGAAGCGCTTGTCGGGCCTATCATTACCAACATTCCAATAGACATGGAAGGCCGCTGCGAGATCACCAAGATAAAAAGCAATCCGGTGGGGTTCTCCCGATTTGGCAGCAGCTTCAACAATACGCGGAAAGTTCGCAGCCTCGCGGATCAGCGCGATTTCTTCATCGCCGAGCAGGTTCAACTGCGTGCCGTCGACAGATAGTCCGGCTTCTTCACCTTTGCGAAGCGTCGAGGAGATGCGAGCATGGGCATATTGGACGTAAAAGACCGGATTGTCCTTCGAAGCCTCGACCACTTTGGCAAAATCAAAGTCCATCTGCGCGTCGGATTTGCGGGTCAGCATGACGAAGCGGACAACATCTTTGCCGACTTCCTCTACCATTTCGGCGAGAGTCACAAAGCTGCCCGAGCGTTTAGACATTTTCACCGGCTCACC
>JANMPK010000356.1:0-5981 GCA_031369825.1 Sphingomonadales bacterium | reverse complement strand
CTGGCGGCCTGGATATTCCTGACGCTCGGGATCACCGCAGGCAGCTACTGGGCCTATTACGAGCTTGGCTGGGGCGGCTGGTGGTTTTGGGACCCGGTTGAAAACGCGTCCCTGATGCCTTGGCTGGCGGCGACCGCTTTGCTTCATTCCGTCAGCGTGCTGGCAACGCGTAATGCACTAAGGTCTTGGACTATCATGCTGGCGCTAGTGGCCTTCGCAATGTCGATGGCGGGCACGTTTCTGGTGCGCTCGGGGATACTCACCAGTGTCCATGCCTTTGCTGTAGATCCCGAACGCGGTGCATTTATTTTGGCGCTGTTGATGTTCTATGTCGGCGGTGCGTTCACGTTGTTTGCGCTGCGGATTGGCAGCGTGCGCCAAGGTGAGCCGTTTGCAATCGTCAGCCGAGAGGGCGCAATTGTCGCCAACAACATATTGCTCAGCACGATATTGGGCGTGGTGTTGATCGGTACGCTCTACCCGTTATTTGCCGAGGCAATGGGTGATAAAATCTCGGTTGGTCCGCCTTATTTCAATAAAGCGACCGCACCTTTGGGCATGCTCATCATGCTCGCTTTACTGATTGGGCCGATGCTACGCTGGCGGAGGGACGAGGCGGCACGGGTGAAGACTATAGCGCTAATCCCCGCCTTTGCCGCTGTCGTGACGCTTATTATTCTATGGATAGCCGCACCCGGCGCTGGCGTTTTCCCGATCTTGGGGCTTGGTTTGGCCGCCGCCTTGGCGATTGCCGCTTGGCTACCTTTATGGGGCCGGAATCTGCGTCGTACACCATTGCCGATTTACGGTATGGTGATCGCACATTTCGGGCTAGCAGTCAGCGTTACCGGAATGGCGTCTGAATCCGGATTCTCATCAGAAACCTTGGCCGCGATGGCACCAGGCGAAAGCAGGACGGTTGCAGGCTGGAAAGTAAAGCTACGCGATGTAAAGCCCGTCGTCGGTGATAACTGGGTCGCCATCGAGGGCAATCTTGAGGCATCCCGCGGCACCGAAAGCGTGGCAATGGCCCCGCAATCCCGGCAATTTTTTACCCCTGCACAGCAAACGAACGAAGCGGCCTTGCTTACCCGCTGGGACGGGCAGCTTTATGCGGTGATCGCGCAGCCAAGCGGCGGTGATGATCAGCGCTGGCAGGTGCGTTTGTGGTGGAAACCGTTTGTCTCGCTCATCTGGTTTGGCGGTATATTGGTGGCTTGTGGCGGCTTGATGGCGTTATTGGGCCGTATGCTACGCCGCCCGAAAAAACCGGCAAAAAATCCCTGGAGCGGCCAATGATGGGGCGCTGGAAGCTTTGGCTGCCGTTGGTGTTGTTCGCGTTCATCGCAGGGCTGTCTATCTATGGCTTGGCGGTCCCACATGATACTATGATCCGTTCGGCTATGGTTAGGCGTAAATTGCCTGCGTTTGCCTTGCCCGCCGCGACAGACGGAGCAGTTGGGCTGGCAAGCACAGATATGACTGACGGCAAGCCACGGTTGCTCAACATCTTTGCCAGCTGGTGCATCCCCTGCAAAGCCGAAGCACCGCAGCTTGAAGCGTTAAAGGCCGCGGGTGTCGAAATCGACGCCATAGCCATCCGTGATAAGCCAGAAGATGTAGCTTCGTTCCTGGCTGAATTTGGCAACCCTTATCGCCGCATCGGTGCTGACCAAGACCTAAAAGTGCAATTGGCACTCGGTTCATCTGGTGTGCCCGAAACCTATATAATCGGCGGCGACGGCACTATCCTTCACCAGCATATCGGCGACATCCGTGAAGAACATGTGCCGATGTTGTTGGCAAAATTACAGGCAGCGCAATGAGCCGGGCTGCTATTCTTATCCTACTGTCGTTAGTCGCTACCACATTGTCTGCCCAAGGCATTGCGGTTGATACGCCATTGGCACATCAGCAACTTGCCGACCCTGCAAAAGAGGCAGAGGCAAGCGCGCTGATGGAAACATTGCGCTGTATCCAGTGCCAAGGGCAGTCGATTGCCGATAGCGACGCGCCGATTGCCGCTGCGATGCGCGCAGAGGTGCGGCAGCGCATTGAAAAGGGTGAAAGCGCAGACAGCATCCGCAATTGGATGGTTGCGCGCTATGGACAGTTTGTCAGTTTTGAACCGACGATGCAGGGTGGCGGCCTATTGTTATGGCTGACGCCATTATTGTTACTGGCCGCCGCTATGTGGTTTGCGCGCGGTATGTTTAGAAAGCCTGCGAAATGAACGGCTGGGTCGCCCTTTTTCTGCTCTCGGCGGTCAGCCTTTCCGGTTTGGTCCTAATCGGTCGTCTGCAAAGGGCGCTGTGGCAGGTTGGCGCGGCGGCGATCCTTCTGGCGATGACGGGGTATGTTTTACAAGGTCGGCCGTCCTTGCCCTCGTCACCTGCCAAGCCGGTTGCGGCAAAGCGCGAAGCGGCGGAAGCGTTAATCCTGATGCGTGCGGACATGGATCAAAGCTTTGGCATCGCCAAAAAATGGCTGGTTACCGCTGACTCATTTTCGCGGGTCGGCGATCACCAGTTGTCGGCGGCATACATCCAATCAGGCCTAAGCAAATATCCAGAAGATGCTGATATGTGGTCGGCGTTGGGTGTACAGTTGATGCTGGCGAGCGAGGGGCAGATGTCGGTCCCTGCAAAGCTGGCTTTCGATAAAACCCATCAATTTTGGCCGCAGCATCCTGCTCCTGAATATTTCCAAGGATTGGCGGACCTGTTTGCGGGTAATGTGCCATCGGCGATATCGCGGTGGGAAAAGCTGCTTGAAACAGCCTCGCCAAAGGCCAAATGGCGGGCACGGCTGGAGTCGCAACTGGCAGCATTGAAAGCGTTACAAGTTGGCACCGGGCCTGTGGGTAGCGACACTGTCACTAACCCCTGATTTATAAAAGGAAATTGTACCTTTTGGCTCTACTACTGCGGTGTTGTATGGATAACAATGGCATGCTATCCGCTCGCGCCCGTATTCGGTAAATTGCCGGCTACATGCGGGCTTTGGTCGCCCGGGGGAATGAAATGGCAGCTACGCAATCAGCCGAAGATGCGCCGCTTGACGGCGGCCACGGCCATTCGCAAGGTTCTCTGGGTAAATTAGCGATTGGCGCCATCGGGGTTGTCTTTGGTGATATCGGCACCAGCCCGATTTATGCTTTCCGCGAGACCTTTGCAGGGCACCACCCGATTGAACCCGATCCCATGCACATCTACGGCGTATTGAGCCTGGTGTTCTGGTCGATGATGATCGTCGTGACCTTCAAATATGCGATGACGATCATGAAGGCCGACAACAAGGGCGAAGGCGGAAGCCTTGCTTTGCTCGCGCTGATCAACCGGCAGACCGAGGGCAAGCGCTGGACTGCGCCGATCATCATGCTCGGCGTGTTTGCGACCGCGCTGTTCTACGGCGATTCGATGATTACCCCGGCGATGTCGGTGCTGTCGGCGACCGAGGGGCTGAGCTATGTCCATCCCGGCTTCAAGGCATGGATTCTGCCCATCGCTATCGGGATATTGATCGGGCTGTTCGCGATCCAGTCGCGGGGCACGGCCAAGGTCGGGGCACTGTTCGGACCGATCATGCTGGTTTATTTTTCAACGCTGGCCGCACTCGGCATCGTTCATCTGACGAAAATGCCGATGATTATCGTCGAAACGATCAATCCGCTGAATGCGATCAACTTCTTTTACGTCGATGGCTTTACGGCTTTTATCGCGATGGGCTCGGTCGTGCTGGCGGTGACGGGTGCAGAGGCGCTCTATGCCGATATGGGGCATTTCGGGCGCAAGCCGATTACCGTCGGCTGGTTGTGGTTTGTGCTGCCGACGCTGATGCTCAATTATATGGGTCAGGGGGCGATGATCCTGTCGATGGACACCGCAATGGCGGCGCAGACAATCAAGGACCCGTTCTTCCTGATGATCCCCGATGTGGTCAGGCTGCCGGTGGTGATCATCGCATTGCTGGCGACGATTATTGCCAGCCAGGCGGTGATTTCGGGCGCGTTTTCGTTGACGCAGCAAGCTATTCAGTTGGGCTTCATCCCGCGTTTGAGCATCCTGCACACCAGCGAAAAAGCGGTCGGACAGATTTACATTCCGGTGATCAACTGGGCGTTGATGATCATGGTCATTGCGCTCGTCTTGTTCTTCCGTTCCTCAAGCAACCTCGCGGCAGCCTATGGCATCGCGGTGACCGGCGCGATGTTCATCGACACCTGCTTGCTCGCGGTGGTGCTGTTTCAGTTGTGGAAATGGCCAAAGTGGAAATCGCTGCCGATCCTGGCGATCTTCATTACCGTCGATATGGCCTATCTCGGTGCAAATTTGCTCAAAGTGCCAGACGGCGGTTACTTCCCACTGCTCATCGGTCTGGCAATCTTCACGCTGCTCACCACATGGTCGCGCGGCCGTGCGTTGATGCGTGAGCGCATGGCCGAAAGCACAATGCCGATGGAAGTTTTCATCAAATCGGCAAGCAACAGTGCGGCCCGTGTGCCGGGCACCGCTGTGTTCATGGCGTCGTCGGCCAGCGGCGTGCCATCGGCGATGCTGCACAATATCAAGCACAACAAGGTGCTGCACGAACGTGTGCTCATCCTGACGGTGCAGATCGAGGATGTGCCCTATGTCGATGAAGCCGACCGGGTGTTCTGCAAGGATTTGGGCGACGGTTTCTACCGGTTGAAACTGCGTTTCGGGTTCCTCGAAGAAACCGATGTGCCGGCCACGCTTGACCGGGTCGATATTTGCGGGCCGAAGTTTGACATGATGCACACCAGTTTCTTCCTGTCGCGGCAGACTTTGATCGCATCGAAAATCCCCGGCATGGCGATCTGGCGGGAAAAGATGTTCGCATGGATGTTGCGCAATGCCGCCAATGCGATGGAGTTTTTCAAGCTGCCTACGAACCGCGTGGTCGAATTGGGTAGCCAGGTCGAAATTTGATTATCGCCCAGAAGCAAATTTTGCTGGACGAACGATAGTTTGCAAGGCTAATCCGGCAACATAATGATCTGTACGCTCGACTCTTCGTTGCTTCTACGACTTACACGCCCTTAGGCGTGACCTTGTGCTCGGCTTGTTCCGACCCACCCGTCTAAGGGAATATCCGACCCGAACCAAAGTCTGACAGGCACGCTGCCTGTGTGTTAGAGTAAGCGAAACAGCCATGATGTTATCCGACCCGCAACGAAAATACCGCGCCTTTCCACAGGTTAATCTGCCCGACCGTGCGTGGCCCACCAAGACCATCGAGAAACCGCCGCGCTGGCTTTCGACCGACCTGCGCGACGGTAATCAGGCGCTGATCGACCCGATGGGCGCCGAGAAAAAGAACCGGTTTTTCGACTTGCTGATCAAGGTTGGGGTCAAGGAAATCGAGGTTGGATTCCCTAGTAGCGGCGCCACCGATTTCGATTTTATCCGCAATCTCGTCGACAGCGGGCGCATCCCCGATGGCGTGATGATCCAGAGCCTCACGCAATCGCGCCGCGATCTGATCGAAAAAACCTTCGAAAGCATGGCCGGTGCGCCGCGCGCCATCGTCCACCTTTACAACGCGGTATCGCCAGCATGGCGTGACATCGTGTTCAAACTCGACAAACCGGGAGTGAAGGCCATCGCGGTCGAGGGCGCGACTATCCTTGTCGAACAAGCCGCGCGCTTCCCCGAGACCAGCTGGCATTTCGAATATTCGCCGGAAACCTTCTCGACCGCCGAACTCGAATTCAGCCTTGAGGTTTGCGAGGCGGTGATGGCGGTGTTGAAGCCCACACCAGACAAACCCCTCATCCTCAATCTGCCCGCCACGGTCGAGGCAGCGATGCCCAACATCTATGCCGACCAGATCGAATGGATGTGCAAGCATATATCGCAGCGCGACAGCGTCGTGATATCGCTCCACCCGCATAACGACCGTGGGTCGGGTATCGCGGCAGCAGAACTCGGCTTGCTTGCAGGTGCCGACCGTATCGA
>JANMPK010000334.1:0-1510 GCA_031369825.1 Sphingomonadales bacterium | reverse complement strand
GCGGTTGCTGCCTGACTATCTCCAGCAGCTTGAAATGGAATCGAATGGCAAATCGGTAACTGCAGATGGCAAGCCGCTCGGACGCGCGACGTCACCTGTAACCTGGGGCGGTGTTGGAACCGATGCACAACATGCCGTATTTCAATTGCTCCACCAGGGCACGCACCTGATTCCGGTCGAATTCATCGCAAGCAAGACACCCGGGCATGATTTTGACACAGCACATCATGAGGCCTTGTTGGTCAACTGCTTTGCGCAAGGTGCAGCGTTAATGGCAGGGAAGAAATCGGACGATCCTGCGCGTAGTTACGAGGGCAACCGGCCTTCAACCACATTGTTGCTCGACGACGTGACGCCAGCGACAGTCGGCGCGCTCATTGCCTTTTATGAGCACAGGACGTTCGTGAACGCGGTGTTGCTCGGCATCAATCCATTCGACCAATTCGGCGTCGAATTGGGCAAGGAAATTGCCAAAAGCATTGGCGAAAATGGGGCTGTCGGATTTGACCCGTCAACGATGGCATTAATTGAAGCCGCATTGGGTGAATGATGCAATCATGACCGATTTTGACTACGACCTTTTCGTTATTGGCGCAGGATCAGGCGGCGTTCGGGCGTCACGAGTTGCTGCGTCGCACGGCGCGCGCGTTGCGGTGGCGGAAGAATACCGGGTTGGTGGCACCTGCGTTATTCGTGGCTGCGTTCCGAAAAAGCTACTGGTTTACGGGTCACATTTCGCTGAAGATTTGGCCGATGCAAAACGATTTGGCTGGAATACTGACGGCGCTACGTTTGATTGGCCGACACTGCGCGACAATGTCGCGGCCGAAGTGGACCGGTTGGAAGGGCTTTACGGCCAAACATTTAGCAATGCAGGCGTTGAGGTTATCCACGAGCGTGCAACGGTTTCGGGACTAAATAGCGTAATGCTTGCGACTGGACGCGAGATTACCGCCAAAATCATTTTGATCGCAACCGGCGCATGGCCTTCGGTCCCGAATGTACCAGGTGCAGAACTGGGTATTACTTCAAACGAAGTTTTCCATCTGCCCGAGCTACCTAAGCGAGCGGTGATCGCCGGGGCGGGCTATATTGCCAATGAATTTGCAGGCATTTTCAATGAACTTGGAGTCGATGTGACGCTGGTAACGCGCGGCGACAAAATGTTACGCAGCTATGATCAGGAAGTCGTCGAAAAGCTGATCGGGATGAGCCGCGAGAAGGGCATCGATATCCGCATGAACTTCCCGTTTAAGAGTGCGGCCAAGCAGGCCGATGGTAGCTTGCTAATCGACGGCGGCGACCAGGGAATGATTGAAACCGACCTGTTGATGTGGGCAGTCGGTCGCACCCCGCATACCAAAGGATTGGGGTTGGAAGAAGTTGGCGTTGCGCTCGATAAAGACGGTGCAGTGATTGTAGGCGACGACAATCGCAGCAATGTGACGAGCATTTATGCCGTCGGTGACGTCACCAACCGCGTGCAATTAACGCCGGTCGCCATCCGCGA
>JANMPK010000314.1:0-6105 GCA_031369825.1 Sphingomonadales bacterium | reverse complement strand
CGCGGTACTGCGCGAGTTCGAGCTTGATCGATCCCGAAACCTTTTTCATCGCCTTGGTTAGCCGCCGATCCAACGCGGCTAACCGACAGACCAACGTTAATCGCGGGACGGACGCCCTGATAGAAGAGGTCGGTTTCAAGGAATATCTGGCCATCGGTGATGGAAATCACGTTGGTTGGGATGTAGGCCGAGACGTCGCCAGCCTGTGTTTCGATGATTGGCAGCGCGGTCAGTGATCCACCGCCATTGGCGTCGCTCATCTTTGCGGCGCGCTCAAGCAAGCGGCTGTGCAGATAGAAAACGTCGCCGGGATAAGCTTCACGGCCTGGAGGACGACGAAGAAGCAAGGACATCTGGCGATAGGCCACAGCCTGCTTGGACAAATCGTCATAAACGATAACGGCGTGCATGCCATTGTCGCGGAAGAATTCGCCCATCGCAACGCCGGTATAAGGTGCGAGATATTGAAGCGGTGCAGGTTCGGAAGCGGTTGCGGCAACAACGATCGAATATTCCATCGCGCCGTTTTCTTCGAGTGCGCGGACGATCTGCGCAACGGTCGAACGCTTCTGGCCGACGGCGACGTAGATGCAATACAGCTTCTTCGATTCGTCGGTGCCTTTGTTCGCTTCCTTCTGGTTGATGAAGGTGTCGATGGCGACGGCGGTTTTGCCGGTTTGACGGTCGCCGATGATCAGTTCGCGCTGGCCACGGCCAACGGGGACAAGTGCATCGAGCGCCTTGAGGCCGGTTTGCACTGGCTCGTTCACCGACTGGCGCGGGATGATGCCGGGTGCCTTGACTTCAACGCGGCTACGCTGCGTGGTTTTCAGCGGACCCTTGCCGTCGATGGGATTGCCGAGGCCGTCAACAACGCGGCCAAGCAGTTCCTTGCCGACGGGAACGTCCACAATCGTGCCGGTACGCTTTACAACGTCGCCTTCGCGGATTTCCGCATCGGAACCGAAGATAACGACACCGACATTGTCGGCTTCGAGGTTGAGCGCCATACCTTGGATGCCGTTCGAAAACTCGACCATTTCGCCGGCCTGCACATTATCGAGTCCGTGAATACGGGCGATGCCGTCACCGACCGACAACACGCTGCCGACTTCCGAAACCTGAGCTTCGGTGCCGAAATTGGCGATTTGGCCCTTGATGACCTTGGAAATTTCTGCGGCACGGATGTCCATGTTTAGCCTTTCATCGCGTTGGCGAGCGTGTTCAAACGGGTTTTGATCGAGCTGTCGATCATTTGTGAGCCGATCTTGACGGTCAGCCCGCCAAGGATCGAAGGATCAATTTTGTGTTGCACGGCAACGTCGGTGCCGACGCGTGCCTTGAGCTGGGCAGCAAGTGCCTTGCTTTGAGTAGCGGTAAGCGCATGAGCGGAGGTGACTTCAGCGGTTACTTCACCGCGATGCGATGCCGCAAGCTGCGTGAATGCGCCGGCGACATTGCCGATTTCGCCGAGACGACGGTTTTCCGCGAGCACGCCTAAAGTCTTAGTGGTCAGCGCATCCAACTTCATTGATTTCGCAACAGCGGCGATTGCTGATTTGGCATCTGCGCGCGACAGGATGGGGCTGGTGGTGAGGGCATGCAGGTCAGCCGATTCGCCGAGCGCTTTGACGACACCGGCCAAGCTTGCTTCAACCGAAGCTACGGCCTTCGCGTCGCTGGCAAGCTCAAACAAAGCCGTCGCGTAACGCCCTGCCAAACTGGCTTGAACATTAGCAGTTGTGCCGCCGGAATGATCCACGCTGATATTGTCCTCGAACAGACTGGAGAAAATGTGCTGACCGGCGGCGCGATAGTTACCGTCCGCATCGTCGCGGCGCGCCTAGCACCGGTTTTGTTGCGATGCAAGATGGGGAATGGGGGGAATTTCTTAGCAACCCTTCGCTTGTCATTCCCGCGCACGCGGGAATCCATGGACTAAGCTGTCGACACAACGCAACCAATGCGTAAAAAGCAAAGTCAGACCATGGATCCCCGCATTCGCGAGGATGACAAAGTGGAGGTGGTGAATTGGGCCAAATGATCAAAATGAAAATGTCCGACGGCGCAGAAATCGCTGTCTACCATGCCCAACCGGAAGGCGAACGGCGTGGTGGGCTCGTCCTCATTCAGGAAATCTTCGGCGTCACCGACCATATCCGCGAGCTGTGTGATGAATATGCAGCCGACGGTTATGAGGTGCTTTCACCTGCGATATTTGACCGCGAGCATCCCGGGTTTGAGGCAGACTATACCGGCCCCGATTTCGACCGCGCGGTGCAACTGGCGCGCGAACTGCATCCCTTCATGCTATCGCTCGACGATGCGCAGGTCTGCATTGACGCGCTGAAAGACAAAGGCCCGGTTTTCATCACTGGCTATTGCTATGGCGGCTCGGTCGCATGGGCGATGGCGGGCATCAGCGACGATTTGGCTGCTGCATCCTGCTATTATGGCAGCCTGATCCCGACTATTTACGCCGACAAGCCCCCCAAATGCGCGACCATCGCACATTTCGGGCGGTACGACGCAGGCATCCCGATAGAGGGCGTCGAAGCGCTGATCGCTAAAGACCACCCGACCGCACAGATATTCTTTTATGACGCGAACCACGGGTTTAATTCGGACCGGCGCAAGGATTATCACGAACCGAGCGCAGAGTTGGCGCGGGAGCGGACATTGGCGTTGTTTAAGGCGTGCGTGGGTTAATCAAGTATTGCACATCTCATACCATGTGATATCTTATATGATATGCTGAGAATTGTGTTTGATACTTCGGTAATTGTATCTGCCCTTCGCAGTGCTGACGGTGCAAGCAATACTTTGTTACGATTGGTGGCTAATGAGGATGTGCGGCCGATGGTTGGTGTATCGCTCTTCCTGGAATATGAGGCGGTGCTAAAGCGGCCTGAGCAGCGATTGGTGCACGGTCTAAATCTTTTAGAGATCGACGAATTTCTATCGGCATTCGCCAGCGCAAGCGAGGCCATCGAGGTCAATTTTCAGTGGCGACCACAATTGCCAGATCCAAATGATGAGATGGTTCTGGAAACTGCTGTCAATGGCAATGCAGATTTTCTCGTGTCTCATAACTTAAGGGACTTTGCCAAGGCCGCGCCTAAATTTGGTTTAAATGTGATAACGCCGGGCGCGCTGTTAAAGGAGATAAAATCATGACGAAATCATCTTACCCTCTCAAACTGCCAAATTCGGTAAAAGCAGCAGCGCAGCGGCTGGCGAAAGAGGATGGTGTTTCGCTTAATCAATGGATTTCGGTTGCTGTGGCGGAAAAGGTTGGTGTTGTAGAAACAGCTGCAGACTTTCTGCGTAGGCGGGCTGGCAATGCAAACCCGGGCGATTTATTGCCATTTCTTGATCGGGCCAAACGGGAATTGCCAGTAGCCGATGACCGGGCTTGATGAGTGGGTTAGGCGTCGGCCCTAATTGTTGCTGTCCTAAGCGGCTTTTTGCTGCGAAAATTGTTTGATGTTGAACAATGCCCGCCTCGTCCATCTCCTCCAGCCCAACATTGGACCAGCACGCAAAACGCATTTTGCTCTTTTTTCTTTATATAGTGTCCACTTTGTCCACTTATCGCACTTTTTGGGACTGGCTTTGAAAGCAAGTTTCGGGACGCGTTGTCTTTCTGCATTGGCTATTCTGGCTCCAGATTTTCGCAGGAGACCAAAATGACCTATCAAATTACCGGACTTTCACCCGCACCATTTGCGCATCTGGTGGATGCGCCGGATGATGTGCTGGCGGAGGCAGGCGCGGTCCGCGTGGTCGCTGCTACTGATATGGGCTGGCCCTGCCGCGTAAGCCTGAAAGACGCGAAGGCGGGTGAGAGCCTTATCCTTGTCAATCATATCAGCCATGATGTTGCGATGCCTTACCGGTCGGCTTATGCGATCTATGTGGCCGAAAGTGCTGACACCGCAGCCGCGTATACCGATCAAACCCCGCCAGTGTTTGAAGGTCGCCCGATGGCGTTCCGGGCATTCGACGCGGACGGTATGCTCCGCAACGCAGCACTCGCATTGCCGGGCCAGGCCGATGCCAAAATTCGTGAACTGTTCGAAAGCGACGACATCGCCTATATCCATGCCCACAATGCCGCGCATGGCTGCTTTTCGGCCAAAGTGGAGCGGGCATGATGGGCGGAAATATGGGTACTATAAGCAAAACTGTTCGCATAGCCGTCCCTGCCCAGATGGCTTGGGACGCGGTAACCGACGTTGGCGAACTGCATGTCCGCGTTGCCCCCGGTATGGTAACCGATACGAAGCAGGAAGATGCAGGAGCAGTCAGGATCGTGACTTTTTCGAGCGGAGTTGTGCTTAGGGAGTATATTATAAGCAATGATCCGGCGACCATGAGGTTGTGCTGGACTGCTTCGGGTGGGCCGTGGACCCATCATAATGCTTCGTTGCAGATTACCGGGCATGGCGACGATTGCGAAGTGACATGGACAGCCGACGTGCTTCCGCATGATGCGGTAGATATAATTGCGCCTTTCATCGAAGCCGGCTTGACTACATTCAAGGCGCACCTTGAAAGTGCCGGTTTATTGCAGCCGACGGCAACGTGAAATGATGGTTTCAGAGGATTTCGCCTGGGATGCGTTCATGCGCCGGGACCGGCGTTATGATGGCCAGTTCATCGGCGCGGTGAAAACGACTGGTATCTATTGCAAACCAAGTTGTGCCGCGCGCCACCCGCTGCGTGAAAATGTCGAGTTTTTTACGACGGCGGCGGAAGCGAGAGCTGCGGGCTATCGGTCGTGCATGCGTTGCAGGCCAGATGAAGTCGGCCGTGACAGGGAGGCTGTGGCAGCGGCACTGAAACTGATTGAAGCGGCCGAGGAAGTCCTATCGCTGGACGAACTGGCGGCGGCGGTTGACTATGCGTCGCATCATTTTCACCGGCTGTTTAAACGCGATACAGGCGTTACACCTGCGGCTTATGCCCGCGCTCTCCGTGCCAAGCGCGCCGCTACGGCGCTCGATGGTAACAGCAGCGTCACCGATGCGATATATGAGGCGGGCTATTCGGGGCCGAGCCGTTTTTATGCTGAAACAAAAGGACATTTGGGCATGACACCATCGGCATGGAAAAATGGCGGGGCAGGGGTTACAATCCGTTGGGCGGTGGTTGATACTGCGCTTGGAAAGATGCTGCTCGCCGCGACCGATAAGGGTATTTGTCGTCTGTCTTTTGATGAGGACGAGAGCGAACTTGCTCGCCGCTTCCCCAAGGCAGATATTGTTGCTGGTGGTGTTGCGCTGGAGGATCTGGTCACCGGTGCCATTGCTGCAATCGAACATCCGGCACAAATGCCCGACCTGCCATTGGATATCGCAGGCACTGCATTTCAACAGGCAATTTGGTATGAACTTAGGCGGATTCCTGCGGGTGAAACGCGGACCTATGCCGAAATTGCAGCCGCCGTCGGTAAACCCAAAGCGGTCCGTGCGGCGGGCAGCGCCAATGGCGCAAACAACGTCGCCGTTCTCATCCCCTGCCACCGCGTTATCCGCACTGACGGGTCGCTTGGCGGCTATGCGTATGGGCTGGAAAGGAAGGAGAAGTTGCTTAATGCCGAACGCGGCTGATGTGACGTTATGTTACAAGTAAACAAAGAGTTGCCCAAATGTCCATTTTCGGGACCGTGCTGAATTTGCGACGAAATTCTGGTTAATCCTAACGGTCTGTTCACCCTTTTTCTCCATAGCAAAGTCCAATCTGCGACCAAACTCGGTTTGCCAATGGTGGTAAGTCGTATGACGGGCGCAGGACAAAAAAGGACTGCGCGATGAAAAATTCGTTGAAAATCAAAGCTACGCTGGTTCTGGGCGCAAGCGCATCGGTGCTGACAGGCTGCGGCGGAATCGGCGGCGGGACGCAGTTGCCTTCGGCCCCAACTGTGTCGGCGCAAGAGGGCCCGGGCGAGGATTATATGATCGGCCCGCTCGACCAGTTGACGATTTTCGTGTGGCGCAACCCCGAATTGGGCGCAAAAGTGCAGGTCCGCCCCGATGGGCGCATCACCACGCCGCTGATTACCGACATGCCAGCCGCTGGCAAAACCCCGACGATGTTGCA
>JANMPK010000035.1:0-2055 GCA_031369825.1 Sphingomonadales bacterium | reverse complement strand
GCACACGCTTTTTGCCCGCGACCAAAGCGATCCCGAAAGAAATGCTTCCGGTCGTGGACAGTCCGCTAATCCAATATGCAGTGGATGAGGCGCGCGAGGCGGGGATCGAACAGATGATCTTTGTCACCGGGCGCGGTAAAGGCGCGATTGAGGATCATTTTGACATCGCGTTTGAACTGGAACGCACGATGTTGGATCGCGGCAAAGACATCTCGGTTTTAGCGCCAACGCGACTCGGCCCTGGCAACTGCGCCTATGTGCGCCAACAAGAACCGATGGGCCTTGGTCACGCCATTTGGTGCGCGCGCGATATCGTGGGCGATGAACCCTTTGCGATTTTCTTGCCCGACGAATTCATGCACGGCAGCCCAGGTTGCATGGCACAGATGGTCGCCGAATATAATCGCGTCGGCGGCAATCTGCTAAGTGTGCTCGAAGTGCCCCGCGATCAAGTCTCCAGCTATGGCGTCATTGACCCCGGCGCTGCGCAAGGCAGGTTGACCGAGGTACGCGGGCTGGTTGAAAAACCGGCAGTTGACGCCGCGCCATCCAACCTGATCATATCGGGCCGCTATATCCTACAGCCCGAAGTTATGCATGTGTTGGCCGATCAGGAAAAAGGTGCTGGCGGCGAAATCCAGCTGACCGATGCAATGGCGCAGATGATCGGCACGCAACCGTTCCACGCCGTGACCTTTGATGGTGCGCGCTATGATTGCGGGTCTAAAATCGGCTATTTAGAGGCCAATTTGGCAGTCGCATTAGAGCGGCCCGATATGGCGGATGAAGTGCGCGCGATGGCGACCAGATTGTTAGGGTAGAGTTTTCAAATATCTCGTCATCCTGAACTTGTTTCAGGATAACACGCGACAGTAGTTTGTTATCCTGAAACGAGTTCAGGATGACGAAATTTGGGTGTATAGGTCTGTCTCTACCCCCCAGTCCCGCGCACAAACTGCACATTACCAACGACCGCCTCGCCGAGAATAACCGGCCCCGGCATGTCCTTGGCCCGATCCCCGCCCAGCCCTGCAAACAAGAATCCGCCATCGCGTAATATGCCGAATAGCCATTCGCGCAGATGTGGCACGACCACAAAGCAACCCTCGCTCATCCCCGGCTTTCCGCCGCGCACTTGGACCAGGCTCGCGTTGAAATAGCGCCGCCGCTCGGGCTGATAACTGTGCGCAACAATATCACGTATCCGCATGCTGCTGTTACTTTGGTCCAGCCCGTCCAGCCGCAGCGAAAGGCCGTTGATGCCCGAGTATAACTCGCCTCCACGCGCCGCACCCAGCGACGACGCAAGGCTGTTATAAACATTGCTAAATCGTTCGGCGACCCCATCGTCATCACGGTCAGACCCCACCCCATGTGCCACCACCACCGGCGTATCTAGCCCCTGCCCGCTGAGCAAATCCACCGCATAAAGCCGCGGCTGTGAAGATGGCTTAGCGAAATCGACGATGACGATGTGCGAGGGGCCAAAGCCGCGATCTTGCGATTTGCGACAGATGTTGCGGTTATAGCTGTCGAGCGCTGTTGCCAGCAGAGTTTTGTCGAGGCGGTTGGCGGGAGTTTGAGCGGACTCCACGCCTTCGACCAATGCAGGCACAGCGATAGGAACAGCGAAAGGCCGGTAAAACCGTTCTACCCGCTCGCGGGCGGCCGCAAAATCGGTGCAGGAAAACGCAGCGTTTGAGACCGGCATGGGCCAAGACTCAGCCCAACCCGCAACCGGCTCGCCAGACCCAACGCCCGGCGCAAAAACGATATCCGATTGGGCGCTTGCGGGCGATGCCGTTGCCAACATTACCGCACTAAGCGCCGCAAGGGTCATCCCGAATCTGCTTAAGGGTCGCATGTGGTGAAGGTAGCGCGAACGTTGGGGGAATGGAAAGGGGTGTGTTGCATGCAGGTTACGACACGTCCGCTGTCCTTTATGACAAAACATGTTGTGATCATATCATTCGCGCTTGCTTGACACAGGCGATACATCGCGTCTCTAGCCAGCAAGACCAAATTGTCGCGCCCAGCGAGTGCTATCATATCTCA
>JANMPK010000218.1:0-3554 GCA_031369825.1 Sphingomonadales bacterium | reverse complement strand
GCTCGAAAAGCTCTATGTCGGCCGCCGCGGCGAAGTACTGTTTCGCAAGACCGGTTACTGAAGACAAAAAGCGATAGTCGTTGACAAAACCGGGGCCGCGCTTAAACGCGGCTCCGGGCCACGCGGTCCCAACGCCGCGCTGCTCTCTGCAAGGAGAAGCTTACATGACTATCAGTAAACCCGCCGTCAAACCGGCGCGTCCGTTCTTTTCTTCCGGTCCCTGCGCAAAGCCGCCCGGCTGGGAAGCCTCCAAATTAGCAACCGAATCACTGGGTCGCTCGCACCGCGCCAAGATCGGCAAGTCGCGTTTGCAGCTTGCAATCGACCTAATGCGCGAAGTGCTGCAAGTTCCCGATACGCACCGCATCGGCATTGTGCCTGCATCTGATACCGGCGCCTATGAGATGGCGATGTGGACGATGGTGGGTGCCCGTCCGGTGACCGCGACGGCGTGGGAAAGCTTTGGCGAAGGCTGGGTAACCGATGCCGTCAAGCAGCTCAAAATTGAGCCCACGGTGGTCCGCGCCGATTACGGGCACCTGCCCGATATGGCGACGATTGACCAAAGCCACGATGTCCTGTTCACATGGAATGGTACAACGTCGGGCGTGCGCGTGCCGAATGGCGACTGGATCAGTGATACCCGCGAAGGCCTGACTTTCAATGATGCGACCAGCGCGGTGTTTGCGTATGACATGCCTTGGGACAAGCTCGATGTGACGACCTTTTCGTGGCAGAAAGTTCTGGGCGGCGAAGGCGGGCACGGCGTCATCATTCTCGGACCGCGCGCAGTCGAGCGGCTTGAAACTTACACTCCTGCTTGGCCGTTGCCCAAAATCTTCCGCCTGATGGCGAAGGGTGCTTTGGCCGAGGGCATTTTCAAAGGCGAAACGATCAATACGCCGTCGATGCTCGCGGTCGAGGACGTCATCTTTGCACTTGAATGGGCGAAGAGCGTTGGCGGACTTCACGGTTTGATGAAGCGGTCGGATGCAAATGCGGCGGCTCTTGGCAAGATTGTCGGTGAGCGTTCTTGGCTTGGCCATTTGGCGGCTGACGAGGCAACCCGGTCAAAGACTTCGGTCTGCCTGACAGTTGAGGGCGCAGATGAGGATTTCATCAAGAAATTCGCAGGCCTGCTCGATGCCGAGGCTGCGGCCTATGACATCGCCGGATACCGCGACGCTCCACCGGGCTTGCGCATCTGGTGCGGCGCGACCGTCGACACCGCCGACATCGAAGCGCTCGGGCCTTGGCTCGATTGGGCATACGCCCAGATGACCTCGTAACCCCAAAATGTCACCCTGAACTTGTTTCAGGGTCTTACTTTAGCTGATGAAATTAAGATGCTGAAACGAGTTCAGCATGACGGCATTTTGAAAACGGAACCGAAAAAATGACCAAACCACGCATACTTATTTCCGACCAGATGGACCCAAAAGCCGAACAGATTTTCCGCGAGCGCGGCTGTGATGTCGATGTCATCACCGGCAAGACGCCCGAAGAACTGAAGGCAATTATTGGCCAATATGATGGTCTTGCTATCCGTTCGACCACGAAGCTGACCAAAGAGCTTATCGAAGCCGCGATCAACCTGAAGGTTGTCGGCCGCGCCGGGATTGGCGTCGACAATATCGACATTCCCGCTGCATCGGTGAAGGGCATCGTCGTCATGAACACACCGTTTGGCAACTCGATCACCACGGCTGAGCATGCCATTGCGTTGATGTTCGCGCTCGCCCGTCAGCTGCCTGAGGCCGACGCGTCGACGCAGGCCGGCAAGTGGGAGAAAAACCGCTTCATGGGTGTCGAGGTAACCGGCAAGACGCTCGGCCTGATCGGTGCAGGCAATATCGGTAGCATCGTTGCCAGCCGAGCACTCGGCCTCAAAATGAAGGTCGTCGCGTTCGACCCGTTCCTCACCGCAGAACGCGCGATTGAAATGGGTGTCGAAAAGGCTGATCTGGATACGCTGCTCGCTAAGGCCGATTTCATAACCCTGCACACACCTCTGACCGATCAGACTCGCAATATTCTCTCGAAGGAAAACCTTGCGAAGACCAAGAAGGGCGTGCGCATAATCAACTGCGCGCGCGGCGGATTGGTCGATGAAGCGGCACTCAAGGAAGCGCTCGACAGCGGTCAGGTCGGCGGCGCTGCGCTCGACGTTTTTCAGACCGAACCTGCAAAAGAGTCACCTTTGTTCGGCACCCCGAATTTTATCTCGACCCCGCATCTTGGCGCATCGACCGACGAAGCGCAGGTCAATGTCGCAATTCAGGTGGCCGAGCAGTTGTCGGACTATCTCGTCAACGGCGGTGTAACCAACGCGCTCAATATGCCTAGCCTGTCGGCCGAGGAAGCGCCGAAGTTGAAACCCTATATGTCACTGGCGTTGAAGCTTGGTTCGCTGGTCGGACAATTGGCGCATGATGATCTCGACAATATTTCGATCGAGGTCGAAGGCGCGGCGGCGGAACTCAATATCAAGCCGATCACCGCCGCCGTCCTTACCGGGTTCATGCGCCGTTTTTCCGATGCGGTGAATATGGTCAACGCACCGTTTCTGGCGAAAGAACGCGGCTTCGATATCCGCGAAATTCGCCACGATAAGGAAGGCAGCTACCACACGCTTATCCGCGTCACCGTCAACACCAGTCTGGGTGCACGCTCGGTGGCGGGCACCTTGTTCGGTAACGGTGAAGCGCGGTTGGTCGAGATTTTCGGCATCAGCCTTGAAGCCGAGCTTGAAGGCAATATGCTCTATATCGTCAACGAAGACGCCCCCGGCTTCATTGGCCGCGTCGGCACGACCTTGGGTGAAGCGGGCCTCAATATCGGCACCTTCCACCTTGGTCGGCGTAACGCAGGCGGCGAGGCGGTATTGCTGCTGTCGGTGGATTCCGAAATCGAGGAGCCGGTTTTGTGGCAGGTATGCAAGCTGCCCGGCGTGAAGACCGTCAAGGCGTTGAAGTTCTGATAGGGCTTCCACCCCACAGCTTTTCGAGTAAAGAGCGCGCATGACCAGCATCCCGCCTGATTTGTTGCCCGAGGGCTTTCGCGACCGGCTTCCGCCGCAAGCGGAGGAATCGGTGCGGGTGGCGCGGGCGATGCTTGATGTGCTGGCAAGCAATGGTTATGCGCGGGTTGCGCCTGCTATCGCCGAGTTTGAAAGTGGGCTTGCTGCGCGCAGTGGTGGGGCAACGCGGAACGAGTTGTTGCGCTTTACCGATCCGGTTTCGGGTCACACGCTGGCGCTGCGCGGGGATATTACCGTGCAGGTGGGAAGGATAGCCACAACAAGGCTGGCGGAAGCACCGCGCCCGTTGCGGCTTTGCTATCACGGGCAGGTGCTGCGCCTGCGCGCTCGGCAGTTACGACCTGAACGCGAAATCACGCAATTGGGTGCAGAACTGATCGGCAATGACAGCGTTGCCGCCGTGGCCGAAATCGTAAGCATTGCGATTGACGCGTTGGAGGCTGCCGGTGTCAAAGACATCACCGTCGACTTCACCTTGCCCGATCTGGTTGAAACATTGGCTGTTGAGGCCTTG
>JANMPK010000185.1:0-4185 GCA_031369825.1 Sphingomonadales bacterium | reverse complement strand
GAGGTGGCGATGTACGCCGCCAAACGCCGCAGCGACGGCCCGCTGATGTACCACGCGGCCATCGACGCGGCCAGCGCGCAGAATCTACTTATTCTGACGCCCCTCGATCAAAGCATCAACCACGCTTGGGTCGGCCAAGGTCGATGTATCCCCAAGCGCACCAAAGTCATTCTCGGCTATCTTGCGCAATATCCGCCGCATGATTTTGCCCGAGCGCGTCTTGGGCAAGGCGGGCGTGAAATGGATATGGTCGGGCGAGGCAATCGGGCCGATTTCGGTCCGCACATGGTTGCGCAGCTCGGCGTGCAAAGCATTATCGCCGGTCACGCCTGCATTGAGTGTGACATAGCAATATATCCCCTGCCCTTTGATATCATGGGGGAAGCCAACGACGGCGGCCTCGGCCACCAGATCGTGCAGAACCAACGCGCTTTCGACTTCGGCGGTGCCCATGCGGTGACCGGAGACGTTGATGACATCATCGACACGGCCGGTGATCCAATAATAGCCGTCCTCATCGCGGCGGCATCCGTCGCCGGTGAAATATTTGCCCTTATAGGTCGAAAAATAGGTCTGAGCGAAACGATCATGGTCGCCGTAAATCGTCCGCGCCTGACCCGGCCAGCTATGCGTGATGCACAGATTGCCTGAGGTAGCGCCTTCCAGAACGCCACCCTCGTTATCGACCAATTGCGGTTGTATTCCAAAAAATGGTCGCCCTGCGCTGCCGGGTTTCATCCCGTGCGCGCCGGGCAGTGTTGTAATCATCACCCCGCCGGTTTCGGTCTGCCACCAGGTATCGACAATAGGCAATTTCGCGTCTCCCACCACATCATGATACCAGCGCCACGCCTCTGGGTTGATCGGTTCGCCGACCGTGCCGAGCAGGCGCAAGCTCTGACGACTGCGCGCCTGCACCGGCGCATCGCCGTCACGCATCAAAGCGCGCAACGCGGTTGGCGCGGTGTAGAATATGTTGACCTGATGCCGGTCGATAATGTCCCAGAAGCGGCCATTGTCCGGGTAGTTGGGGACGCCCTCGAATATCAAGCTGGTCGAGCCGTTCTGCAACGGGCCGTAGACGACATAGCTATGGCCGGTGACCCAGCCGATATCGGCAGAGCAGAAGAAAACCTCGCCCGGGCGGTAATCGAATACATAATGGAAAGTGCTAGCTGTCCACACCGAATAGCCACCGGTGGTGTGGAGCACGCCTTTGGGGCTGCCTGTCGAACCTGACGTATAGAGGATGAACAGCGGGTCTTCGGCACCCATCGGCTCGCAAGGGCATTCGGTGCCGACGTCGGCGTCGTGATACCAGTGATCGCGGCCTTCGCGCATTTCGATGGCTTCGCCGGTGTGACGAATGACCAAAACCGCCTCAACGCCCGCGACCTTCTCCAGCGCAGCATCGACATTGGCCTTGAGTGGAACCGACTTTCCACCACGAAGTCCGCTATCGGCACAGATGACAAAGCGGCTGCCGCAGTCTCCGATCCGGCCTGCCAGCGCTTCGGGCGAAAAGCCGCCAAACACAACACTATGCACCGCGCCAATCCGTGCGCAGGCGAGCATAGCAACCGCACCCTCGACGATCATCGGCATGTAAATGGTAACGCGGTCGCCCTTTTGAACACCCAGATTTTTCATCACATTAGCCATTCGAATGACCTCTGCCAGCAACTCGGCATAGCTGACGTGACGCTCATCTTTGGCGATATCATCGGGTTCGAAAATGAAGGCAGTCCGGTCACCATTGCCCGCCGCCACATGCCGGTCAACGGCGTTATGACAAAGATTGAGGACACCATCCTCATACCATTTGATCGACAGCGGATCGTAGGACCAATTGCCGATCTTGGTCGGCAAAGTCATCCAATCAATACGCTTGGCCTGCTCGGCCCAAAATGCGTCGGATTCGTTAATGCTCTGCGCATAAAGCCGGTCATAATCGGCAGCGCTGGTGTGCGTGTTGGCAGCGGCATCGGCAGGGACTGGAAACCAGTCTTGATGGTCGGTCATCTCTCTCTTTTGCCTCTTCGTAGTTTTATGTCTATGACGCCCAAATATGCCCAGACTGCAAGATAAATCTGCCCTGATTACCGGAGGCGCGCGCGGAATTGGCGCGGCTATCGCCAAAGCGTTTATCGCCGAAGGTGCGCGGGTGGTTATTGCCGACGTCGATGTTGAAGCCGGAAAAAGCACCGCTACCGAAATTGGCGCAGCCTTCATCAAACTTGATGTGTCGTACGAAGCCGATTGGGAAAACCTGGCGCTCGTCCATCCCGTCATGGACATCGTCGTAAACAATGCAGGAATAACAGGCTTCGAAGATGGCCCCGGCCTACACGACGCGGAACATGCTAGTCTCGAAGAATGGCACCGCGTTCATGCGGTCAATCTCGACGGCTGTTTTCTGGGGTGCCGCTACGCGATCAAGGCGATGCGCGCCAAGGGAGCTGGGTCGATCATCAATATGTCGTCACGCTCCGGAATCGTTGGCATTCCCGGCGCCGCGGCCTACGCCTCATCCAAAGCGGCAATCCGCAACCACACCAAGTCGGTCGCACTCTACTGCGCGCAGCAGGGTCTGAACGTCCGCTGCAACTCGGTCCACCCAGCCGCAATCCTGACGCCGATGTGGGAAGTGTTGATTGGCGACGGCCCCGACCGTGAGGCGCGGAAAGCCAAGATGGTCGCCGATACTCCGCTCAAACGCTTTGGCACCGTCGAAGAAGTCGCTGCCATCGCCGTGCTGCTCGCGTCAGACGACGCCGCCTATATGACCGGCAGCGAAGTGCATTTGGATGGTGGATTATTGGCAGGATCGTCAGCATCGCCGGGCGATTGAGCTCAGCGACGCAACATTTTGATAAGATTACACGGCCGGTGCTGCCGTCAATGTCACTTCAGGCGCAGCTAAAGGTTCAACTTTCGGTGTTTGCGTTTCAGGTAAAGCAACAGGCATGTCGTCTCGTGTGTGAACGGTCAATTCGCGTCCTGCAGGAATACGTCCGCTCTTACCTGTAATAAAGGGAGCCGCAACCCAAACTAATGCAACAGCAGCAACTGTGGCAACAGTGTTCCCTTCCCCTTCCTGACGAAACTTTCCGATGACAGGGACGCGCTTGCCACCGACTTCAACATGCTTAACTTCAATATCCATTTTACCAGATTTACCAAAGGCACCTTTGCCGGTTCTCCATGTAATTTCGCCGATTGCTCTTGCACCTTTCGGGATAACAACAAAACCGTCTACTAATACTTCTTGAACAACAGTGAGGTAGAAGGTCTCACCTTCTTCGTTTTTCTTAGTCGTTAGCTCTTCATTCAAACGAACGATCAGCTCAGTATTAGCGGGCAGCGTAGCCATTCGCCCGGATGCAGCAGGCTTTGCCGCAGCGACCGCTTGAATTGGACCTGCGTCAGTTTCTTGGGCCAGGGAAATTTGTGGCGCGAAAAATGTTGATGCAGCAAACGCTGCTGCAATCGACTTAAAGTATGTTTGCATAAATGCCCCCTTAGCAAAGTTGCTAAGTTCGGCTTAATCGTGAAGCGATAGTTGTCAACAGTTTGAACAGATAAGGATTATAACTGACGGAACAAGTTATTTAATCCACATCATCGACAGCAACGGCCTCGCCGGTGACGCGTTGCGCCAATGCAGCGGCGATGAAGTTGTCCAAGTCGCCGTCCAGCACATCACCCGGCGTGGGCGAAGTGTAACCAGTGCGTAAATCCTTCACCATCTGATACGGCTGCAATACGTAAGATCGGATCTGGTGGCCCCAGCCGATTTCGGTCTTCGCGGCATATTCGCCCGATGCCACTTCTTCGCGTTTGCGGAGCTCGGCCTCATACATCCGCGCTTTCAGCATGCCCATCGCGGTTGCCTTGTTCTTGTGCTGCGAACGGTCGTTCTGGCTGGCGACAACAATGCCGGTCGGTTTGTGCGTGATACGAACGGCGGAATCGGTGGTGTTGACGTGCTGCCCGCCAGCACCCGACGCGCGGTAGGTGTCGATTTTCAGGTCGCCTTCGTTGATCTCGATTTCAATATTGTCGTCGATCACCGGATAGACCCAGACGCTGGAAAAGCTGGTGTGGCGTTTCGCCGCGCTGTCATAAGGCGATATTCGCACCAGCCGGTGGACGCCGCTTTCGGTTTTTGAATAGCCGTAGGCG
>JANMPK010000148.1:0-2926 GCA_031369825.1 Sphingomonadales bacterium | reverse complement strand
TTTTTCAACCTCAGTCTCTAACTGGTCGATAATTTTATCTTCGGCGCGCGTAATGGCGGCCAGATCTTTGTCGTTTTCATTCAACGCCTTCATCGCGTTGATAACGGCGGTTTCGGCGCGCGCGCCCATTTCCGCGATCATACCGCGGATTTCGTCCATATCATCATCAAAAGCGGTGACGGTGTGTTTGGTGCCGGTGCTCATGTATCCTGTCCTTTAACCGTAGCGGCCGGTAATATAATCTTTGGTGCGGTCTTCACGCGGGTTGGTGAAGATGTCGGATGTAACGCCGAATTCAATGAGCTGCCCCAAATGGAAAAATGCGGTACGTTGCGACACGCGGGCAGCCTGCTGCATATTGTGTGTCACAATGATGATAGCATATTTGCCGCGCAAATCATGAATTAATTCCTCGATGCGTGCCGTTGCTATGGGGTCGAGCGCGGAGCACGGCTCATCCATCAGGATAACTTCGGGGTCTACTGCAATGGCGCGGGCAATACACAGACGTTGTTGCTGCCCACCGGACAATGCGGTGCCACTGTCGCTCAGCCGGTCTTTGACTTCGCCCCATAATCCGGCACGGGTAAGCGAGCTTTCCACTATCTGGTCCAACTCGGCTTTCCCGGATGCTAGGCCGTGGATACGCGGGCCGTAAGCGACATTGTCGTAAATGGATTTCGGAAACGGATTGGGCTTTTGAAAAACCATGCCCACCCTGGCGCGCAACTGCACAACGTCCATCGCAGAGGAATAAATGTCCTGCCCATCAAGAAAAATACCGCCGTCAACGCGTGCACCAATGATTGTATCATTCATCCGGTTAAGCGACCGCAAAAACGTCGATTTCCCGCAGCCAGACGGGCCGATAAAGGCAGTGACATTGTCCATCTCGACATCAATCGACACGTCTTTGATCGCCTGCTTGTCGCCATAATAGACGTTGACGTTGCGCGTCGAGATTTTCGGGTTGCCGGTGGTTTCACCCACAATATTGTCCTTTTCGTTCATGGCCTAATCACCAGCGCGTTTCAAAACGGTTGCGCAGGTAAATCGCCAACGCGTTCATCCCCAGCAAGAATATCAGCAAGACAATGATTGCCGCACTGGTTTTTTCGACAAACCCCTGATTGACCTCATCCGACCACAAATAAATCTGCACCGGCAATGCCGTTGCGGCATCTGTGAAACCGCTTGGTGCCGAGGGGATGAAGGCACGCATACCGATCATCAGCAGCGGCGCGGTTTCGCCAAGTGCTCTGGCCATGCCGATGATTGTGCCGGTCAATATGCCGGGAAGCGCCAGTGGCAAGACATGGTGGAATACGACTTGAACGGGCGACGCGCCGATGCCTAAAGCCGCCTCGCGGATTGACGGCGGGACGGATTTAACCGCGTTGCGCCCGGCAATGACAATGACTGGCATCGTCATCAACGCCAGTGTAAGCCCGCCGACCAAAGCCGATGATCGCGGCATACCGAAAAGGCTCAGGAATACAGCCAGTCCCAATAGGCCAAAGATGATCGAGGGCACCGCTGCCAGATTGTTGATCGACACCTCGATGATATCAGTCAGCCGGTTTTTGGTTGCATATTCTTCCAGATAAAGTGCCGCAAAAACGCCGATAGGAAAGGCGAGAATGAGCGTTATCGCCATCGTCATCAGCGATCCTTTGAACGCCGCCCAAATACCGACCACAGACGGGTCAGTCGCATCAGCACCCGTTAAAAACGTCCAGTTGAAACCCGATTTCAACAAGTTCTTTTGCTCAAGCGCAGCCACGTCTTTTTCTACTCTAGCTTGGCCTGCGCCTTTATATGCAATGTCAATATCGGACGCTGCGGGCAGCCATAGACGTTGTTTGGTAGCGATGAGCGTAGGGTCTGCCAAAAGCTTGGCCCGGACATTGGCCGCCGCAGCCGACGTAAACAGGTTGCCGCCTTCTGCGCCATGCTGTTGACTGGCGGCAAGTTCAACAAGGCCCGGCAGGTCCATTGAATTGAGCGCGGCATCGGCGTTGGGGCCGCTAATCGAAGCCACGGTAGCGCCCGAAGTCAGAGTAGGAAAATCGAGATCAAGCGCAATCTCGGTCCTTTGAAAACCGCGCACGCCTTGGCCCAGCATAGTGAATAACAAAAACGCCAAAAATGCAGTCGACAACAATACCGCGAACAAGCCCATCGCCTTGAACCGGCGTTCAGCAGCATAGCGGCTCGCAATGCGTTTCTGCATTACGTTACCGTCCCAATCGGTAGGGGTCGGGTCGAGTGCTACCTTATTCATAAGCTTCCCGATATTTTTTGACGAAGCTTAAAGCGACATAATTCAGGACAAAGGTGGTGATGAACAGCACCAGCCCCAAAGCGAATGCCGCCAATGTATGCGGACTGCCGAAATCCTGATCGCCGGTCAAAAGGGCCACGATTTGTACAGTCACTGTGGTGATGGTGTCGAACGGGTTGGCAGTCAAATTGGCGGTATAGCCAGCCGCCATTACCACGATCATTGTTTCGCCAATAGCGCGGCTGACGGCAAGCAAGATGCCGCCAACAACACCGGGCAGTGCGGCCGGAAGCAGGACGTTTTTGATGGTCTCACTCTTGGTTGCACCCATCGCCAGCGAACCATCACGCATCGCGTTTGGAACCGCTGCAATGCTGTCGTCGGACATCGACGACACCAACGGAATGATCATCACACCCATGACGATACCTGCCGCCAATGCGTTGTCGGAAGCTGCGTTGCTGACACCCAGCATCACCGCAAAGTCACGCACCGCAGGGGCAACGGTGAGTGCGGCAAAATAGCCGTAAACCACGGTCGGCACCCCAGCCAAAATTTCGAGAATTGGCTTCATCCATTTGCGCACATTAGATGACGCATATTGGGTGAGGAAAATCGCGCTCATCAATCCCAATGGAATGG
>JANMPK010000130.1:0-13441 GCA_031369825.1 Sphingomonadales bacterium | reverse complement strand
GACGAGTTTCTGTATCTCTGTGAAAGCCCAGCAGAAACCGCGTTTCTTGAGGCCGCCGTTACCGAGTATGGCCTTGTTCCGGCGAACGGAAAGCTGAAGGGCAGTGGTCTGATTTTCGAATTGCAGGTTGTTACGGCTCCTTATCGGGTAGACTTTCTTGTCGAGGGTTGGCTAGTCGTCGAAATCGATGGTGCTGCTTATCATAGCTCGCCGGAAGCTAAGGCAAATGACGCTGCACGAGACGAAATACTTCAATCTCGCGGCTATTCAGTGCTCCGTATCCCTGCAAAAACTGTTTTTGCCAGCGGCGCAGAGGCGGTGCGCAGAGTGGATGCGGCTCTGTCTGAACGGACAAGGAAACCTGCCCAGCCGACTAAACAAGTTGCGCCGCAAAGCGCGGCCAGTGTGCGTGCCCCTTCGCCCAAACTGTCCTACCGTCAGATATTAGGCCCGCTTAGCCCCGCTGTCTCCGGCAGTGACAAGGATGGGTCGATATTAATTGCAAAGCATCGAGCCCTCACTCCAACACTAAATGCTCATCGTTCGGAGAAAAGTGTAATCGAGGCCGCACTCAAGTCAGCGGAGCAAAGCATCCGGATCGAAGAAAACGGCGCAGGGGATTCAAAGATGGCGGGGATTTATAATGCCCGCGATTCATTTTCCGGAGTTCTCGGCCTTAACCCATCTCGTCCTTCGTTAGTCGTGCCGCCATTAGGCGTTCCGGAAGGTCACGAACAAGGAGACTCTGAGATTAACAGGCTCGTCCAAATCGCATATCAGGACATCTTAAAAAAACATGCTGAGTTCCTCGATGAAATCCGCACTCGGCTACACTCTAATTTGGCTCTCGCCGACTTTGTCGAAAAGAAGCTGCTTGAATGGGATTACGGCGTAGTGTGGGAGAGACTTGCGATCCCGTCGGCGGACATATGCGTCACGAGTTAGGATAATCTCCAAAGGCGAGCTACGATCCAATGGCGGTTAGCTAAATTGACTTTTATGATAATTTTTGATATCCAAATTACTCTGCGGTGTCACTTCCGATAACTTTTAATTTGTGCGTGATTTGTGCGTAAATGGGCCTGACGAACCGTTGCCTGGGGCAGACAAGCTGCACTTTTTGGCCGCTAGACGCGAAAAAATGGCAGAAAAGCGGTGTAGACTTTCTTTGACATCGCAGGGGTCGCAAGTTCAATCCTTGCTACGCCCACCATTTTCCCAAATATGGTTCAGGCCTTACTAGGCGGGACGCCGTACCAGCGTTTGTAAGCGCGGGTAAAAGCGCTAAGGTCGCTGTAGCCCAGCAGAAACGCGATTTCACCAAGCGAACGTTTGTCTTCCATGAAATAAAGCGCACATAAGTCTTGCCGAACCTGCTCTAGCAATTCCCGAAACGGGTGCCCTTCCTCTACTAATTTACGGCGCAGGCTGCGTTCGGTTGTGCCAAAAGAAGATGCCATCCGGTCCAGTGTAGGTGGCGACTTATCAATTTCGTTAGAAAGATAAAAATAGCTAAATGCTGTGTTGTGCAACCCGCGCGCCATCCATTTAGCCGGATTTTTGTAACGCTCTGCTGCTGCGTCGAGCAGCACAGCGTTGGCATGCGGAGATGGTCTGAACAGTTGGCGCGCCGCCATTTCCATGCTTGTTTCAGGCATGGAAAAATACACTGGGCATCCAAAAACTGCTTGATATCTTTCAACACTAAACCGGGCAGGATGCTGAAAATCGACACGCCGAAGCAACGGCGGCTCGCCTAATATTTGCCGCGACAACCGTGCAAATGTTGCCACCGAAAACTCAATGAGAGGGGCATAAGCCAGAACTTTACCTGCGGGCGTTTCCCAGCGCAGTTTGGGTGGCTTCGTTGCCGATTCAAAAACTGTTTTAAACATATTCTGCCGGAGTATTTGAATACGGATATTGGTTTCGATAACCGCGCCCAAATTCGCGCACAGGCGGGTGCCATAACCCAGATCGGAAAAATTCTGCATGTCTGCCTTTTCACCAATCCGCAAGGCAATCGCCGGATCACCAAACTGCCGTTCCAATGTGACGAATGTTCGCAGGGCAAATACCGATGACAGCCGACTGAGCGGATTGCGCAACCGGGCTTCGTCGATACCGATGGCGGCCATTAACGAAGGGCGGCTCGCCCCTTCATTGATCGCCGCACGCAATATCCGCGTCAACAGGTTGGCCGAAATGGTGTCGGCGGGAATGATAGAATCATCTTGCCACAGAAAATCGACCCATTCGTAAATTGTAATGCTCCTCACCAAACACGCTTGTCGCCAACAATCACGCAGCGACGCTTGGCGCAAGCGGCAAATTGCAGCAGCTTGCGAGCGGCGATGCGGGTCGCTAAGCCTTACTCATGAACCTCGCATCGCTTCTAGGCCAATTCCAAGCTGGCACCAACATCCACCGTATCAACATTCCACCGAGTTGGCATCAGGGCCGCACGGCCTATGGCGGGTTGAGTTCTGTGCTCGCCTATCAAGCTGCAAAGCTGGCTGATAACGACTTACCACCATTGCAGTCAGCGCAGATAGCCTTTGTCGGGCCACTGGCGGGCGCGGTCGATGTGGCCGCAACTGTGTTGCGGCGTGGTAAGAATACAGCCTTTGTAAAAACCGAGATATCGAGCGCGGACGGCGTTGGCCTTACCTGCACCTTCATCTTCATGAACCGCCGCCACAGCCACCTCGACCATGAAGCCCTGACCCGCCCCGACTTTCCGCCGATCCCAAGCGCCGAAAACGCACGCAGCGGTCCGCCGGAGTACTTCACCGGCCATATGCAATATCCCGACAAACGGCTGGAATTGGGCATGGCGACATCGCGGCTCGCCAGCTGGCACCGCTTTACCGAGCATCAGGGTCTCGACCATATCGCCGAGCTGATCTGCATCGGCGACGTGCTGCCACCGTCGGCGATGGGGCTGATGACCGAAAAGGGCATGGTGAGCTCGATGAATTGGCAGGTCAACATGCTGACCGATAAGCCTGCGACCAAGGATGGCTGGTGGTATCTGGAAAGCGAAACCCACCATGCGGGGAACGGCGCGAGCAGCCAGTATATGACCGCCTGGAACAGCGACGGCGTGCCAATGCTGACGGGAATGCAGTCGGTGGCGATTTTCGTTTGAAAGCTTCATTGACACACGAACTAAGTTGGACTAAACTAATCTAATGCAAACCGTCAATATCCATCAAGCCAAGACGCATCTTTCGCGGCTGGTCGCAGCGATCAAGTCCGGTGACGAGGCCGAAGTAATCATTGCGCAAAACGGTGTTCCCGCAGCACGGCTCGTTCCTCTGATCAAAAACCCCAGGGTTAAATGGGGATTGGCCAAAGGCAAATTCATCGTGCCCGAAAATATCGACGCGCTGAACCCGGAGATCGAGTCGATGTTTGGCGGCGGCGATGTTTAACAGAGGCTGGGTTTGAGACTGCTGCTGGACACGCATATCGTGCTGTGGCGGCTCACAGCAGACCCGCGCCTGCCCAAACGCGCCATTCAGATCATGGACGAAGAAGCGCTGTCGATTGATGTCAGTGCGATTTCAATTTGGGAAGTGGCGATCAAATGGGCGTTGCGCAAAGGCAGACCCGATGACATGCCGATATCAGGAAAGGCTTTCCTGCGCGAACTGGAACGTGCACTAATCGAGCCTTTGGCGGTCCAGCCAATTCATGCGGCGGCGGTCGATGATTTACCCGCCCTCCATGGCGACCCCTTCGACCGCTTCCTGATAGCCACTGCCCGGCATGAAGGCATGACTTTACTGACACATGATGCGGTGCTGGGGGAGTATGGAGATTTTGTTTTGGTGGTTTGACAGGTACTAGCCCAAAGCCGCCTGTTTTTCCTCGGCTAGCCGGTCCAACTCCGCCCGACTTTTTTTCTCGCTCGACGACTTCAATTGCCCGCACGCCGCCATAATGTCGCGCCCTCTTGGGGTTCTCACCGGCGCGCTGATCCCAGACTGGAAAATCAGCTTTGAAAATGCCTTGATCCGTTCGGGCGTCGAGCATTCGTAAGGGCTGCCTGGCCAAGGGTTGAACGGGATCAGATTGACCTTTGCAGGCAATTTATACTGCCGAATCATCCGCACCAGCTCTTCCGCATCGGCGTCGCTGTCATTTTTGTCTTTCAGCATCACATATTCGAACGTAATCCGCCGTGAATTGCTGGTGCCGGGATATTCGGCGCAGGCGCGCAGCAGTTCGTCAATGCCGTATTTGCGGTTGATGGGCACAATTTCGTCGCGCACTTCCTTTGTGACCGCGTGCAGAGAGACGGCCAAGTTCACGCCAATTTCCGCGCCTGCCCGCTCCATCATCGGCACGACACCACTGGTCGATAGCGTAATTCGCCTGCGCGACAACGCGAGACCTTCGCCCGCCATCACTACCTTCAAGGCGTCGCGGACATGGTCGAAATTATAAAGCGGCTCGCCCATACCCATCATCACGATGTTCGTCAGCATCCGGCCGTCCACCGTATAATGACCGGTATCATCATCTTCGTCATCAAGCTCGTCAGCACCCGCAACCGCCATGTTTCCTTTAGGCCATTCGCCGAGAGCATCACGCGCCAGCATGACCTGCCCGACAATCTCGCCCGGAGTGAGATTGCGCACCAGCCGCATTGTGCCAGTGTGGCAGAAACGGCAATTGAGCGTGCAGCCTACCTGGCTCGACACACAAAGCGTGCCGCGGTCTTCATCGGGAATGAACACCATTTCATATTCTTGCGCATCGTCGGCGCGCAGCAACCACTTTCGCGTGCCGTCGGTCGACTCTTGCGCTTCGACCACCTCCGGACGGCCTATGACGAAGCGGTCGGCAAGCCAAGGCCGCATCGTTTTCGCAATATCGGTCATCGCGTCGAAGCTGGTGACGCCGCGGTGGTATATCCAGTGAAACACCTGCTTCGATCGTAGCTTTGCAGCTTTCTGGTCAAGCTGCGATTCGAGAAACAGCTCGCGGATTTGCAAATGGCTAAGGCCCATCAAATCAATACGCCCATCCCCACGCGGAGTGATGGCGCGCGGAATGGTGACGGGGTCAATATGGCCAGGAATTTGCATGATGGCCGCGCCTATAGGGCGGTTTCGGGTGGAATGCCAGTGGGGCTATTTCGGAACACACCCCAAAGCCGCAGCATCAATTGCGCTGGGTGCACCGCGCAAGGCATAGGCATCGACAATCGAGCGTCCGTCACGGCCTATGCTTTCGACGCTAAGCGAGGTGGCGCTGCGCATCGCGGCGATGATCGCCAGGTCCATTCGGCGGTCGGTGGCCCAGCCGTTGCTGCCTTCGCCCTTCATGCGGAAACGGCGGCCTCCGGCACTTAAGGTGATAACGCTGTTGGTGGAGCGTTCGCGCGACAGGCGAACATAGATTTGGTGGCTGACGCCGCGTTTGGGCCAAAAGCCGACGGAGATATAGGCCTTGCGGGTGGCAGTGCCGACAGTTTCTTCAGGTGCGGTGATGGCGTAGCAGCGCGGGGTTTCGGCGTCGCGGAACGCGGCCCAGCTTTGGTAAACGCCGAGGCGGTCTTTGGCTAATAACGGGGTGCCTATTAACAAAACAATTGCCACCAAAACCGTTCGCATCGAGCGAAGAAAATTGAAACAATCTGACAGGAAGAAAATGCTCACGCCTGCTCCCCCGCGCCTGCGCCGTCGATGACCAACTGCTCAATACCTTCGCGGATCATTACCATACTGCCTTGAGCCAGACTAGGCGCCACCGGCGCTCCAAAACTCGCCAGATCGGGCAGACCCAACAAAAGCCCGCGCAATACCCGCGCGGTCATGCCGTGGCTGATAATCAACATATCGCTGGCGAAATCCAGCTCGCCAAGCCACATTTGCAACCGTGCCGCAACCGCGACATAATCTTCGCCGCCGGGCGCTACAATTTTGAACAGCTTATGCTCCGCATCCATCAGCTTGCTCGGGTCGGGAAACAGCGCATGATAATATTGCCCTTCCCATTCGCCCACGTCGATTTCCCTCAATCGGGCGTCAGTCTGATGGCTGTGCCAATCAGCGTGGATTTCGGCTACAACCAGCGCCAAAGTTTGCAACGTCCGCCCACTTGGCGACGCCACCAATCGAAGCGAAGCGGGGTCGCTTACATGACTTCGCAGCGCCTCACCCATTCGCAGTGCTTGCTCGCAGCCCTCCCAAGTCAGCGGCGTATGCGCGTCCATGCCCTGCATCCGGCCCACCGCGTTGAACACCGTCTCCCCGTGCCGCGCGATGAAAAGCCGCTTACCGTTTGTCGAAATCCCCATATTTTGCCTTATTCCACAGGATATTGTCGTAAGCAAAAGCTATCGGCTTGCCCTGCCCCGCATATTGGGTAATGAAGAATTGCCGGATTGCAGGCAATTTCGGCGATTTTGTGAGAGTGGGCTGCTGTTACCGGCAGCCAAAGACAGGATGATCGAAGAATATGAGAGCCACAATCGAGCGCGCGACCCTGCTGAAAAGCCTGAGCCACGTCCAATCGGTGGTGGAGCGGCGCAACACCATTCCCATCCTGTCCAACGTCCTGATTGAGGCGAACGAGAGCGGTGCCATCAAGCTGACCGCGACTGATCTCGATTTGCAGATCGTGGAAACCTTCTCCGCCGATGTCGAAGTTGCGGGAGCGACTACCGTGTCGGCGCACACGCTGTTCGAAATCGCGCGCAAATTGCCAGAGGGCAGTCAGGTGCAACTCCACGCCGCCGATGGCCGGATGGCGGTCAATGCTGGTCGCGCTCGGTTTAGCCTAGCGACATTGCCACGCGACGACTTCCCGATGATTGCCGAAGGCGAACTACCGACAACATTCGAACTGCCCGCCGCATCGCTCATCCAGATTATCGACAAAACGCGCTTTGCGATTTCGACCGAAGAAACACGTTATTATCTGAACGGCATTTTCTTTCACGTCTCCGAAGACCCCGAGCCCGTGCTGAAGGCCGCCGCAACCGACGGCCACCGACTGGCGCGCATCACCTTGCCGCGTCCGGAGGGTGCCGAGGGCATGCCCGACATCATCATCCCGCGCAAATGTATCGCCGAGGTGCGCAAGCTTCTCGACGAAAGCGGCGGCAACACGATCCAGATCGACTTGTCGGCCAGCAAAATTCGTTTCACCTTCGACAGCGCGATCCTGACATCAAAGCTGATCGACGGCACCTTCCCCGATTACAGCCGCGTTATCCCGACCGGCAACGACAAGCTGCTGCGCATCGACCCCAAAGCATTCTCGCAAGGCGTGGACCGCGTCGCCACCATCGCCAGCGAGAAAACCCGAGCGGTCAAAATGGCGCTGGATAAGGACAAGATTACACTGTCGGTTACGTCGCCGGAAAACGGCACAGCGGCGGAAGAGGTTTCGGGGCAATATAACAGCGACGGCTTCGAAATCGGCTTCAACGCCCGGTATTTGATGGATATTTTGGGCGAGATTGAAGGCGATGTGGTCGAATTGCATTTGGCCGACGCAAGTGCGCCGACCCTGATCCGCGAAAATGACAAGTCGCCTGCGCTGTATGTTTTGATGCCAATGCGGGTGTAAAGTGGTTTCGATCAGAATATCATTCTGGTCGAGATTTCACTCAGCCGCCTCCGCCATTGCAACGCTTTGCGGCCCACGCACCACTACGCCGGGCAACGCACCGGTCATCAAGCCATTGCGGAATGTCACGACCCCTGATTTGACCGTCGCGACATAGCCAGTCGCTTTCTGCAACAACCGTTTGCCGCCCGCTGGCAGGTCGAATGCAAGCCAGGGCTTTTCCAGTTTCAGAGCATCAAAGTCGATGATATTAATGTCGGCCAAATAACCAGGCTTCAAAACACCGCGATCATTCAATCCATAGAGCCGCGCGGTGTCGTGGCATTGGCGCTTCACCGCCAGTTCCAACGGTATCGTCCCCGCCTTGCGGTCGCGCGCCCAATAGCTCAACAGGAATGTCGGTGACGCCGCGTCGCAGATCGTCCCGCAATGCGCACCGCCGTCGGATAGCGACGCGACGATATCCTCACGCTGGAGCAGCTCTTTGGTGAAGTCCAGATTGCCGTCCATATAGTTCAGTATCGGCAGGTAAATCATGCCGTTGCCATCGTCAGCCATCAACTGGTCATAGGCGTACTCGGCGCTGTCTTTGCCCGCGGCTTGCGCAAAGCCGAAGACACTTTCTTCGCGCGTCGGTTCATAACTGAACCCGTCGCCGAGCGGAAATTGCATCGCCCACGCGGCAGTTACCAGCATGAAGAACGGTGCCATGTCTACAGACGGCGGTGGCATATTGTCCTCTGCCAGCATCGCCGCCTTGAACGCCGGGTCGGATAGCTTTGCCTTCTGCTCGTCCCAAGACAGCCCTGCAATTTTCTGCCAGCTTGGCTTTCGCATGAACGGGTGCACCGTGCCGCGCCAGTTCATGATCACACCAATGCCGCGCAAACCAATCGCCGCAACCAGATTTGCGCCATTGTCATTGGCCGCCAGCATCGCCGCCATTTGTTCGGTCCACGGCATTTGCTTGATTGGCGACTGCAACATGGTGAAGGCGATGGGAAGGCCGGTCTCCCGGCTCAACCGGCCCATCCAGCCAAACTCGTCCCATTCTTCCATAAAGTCGGTGGTTAGCTCGAACACCCCGTGTCCGACCTTGCCCATCGCCCGACCAATGCCGACAAGTTCGGGTTCGGTTGCGGTCGTGCCGGGGACCAGTTCGCCATCTATCGATTTGTGCAATATCGTACGCGAGGTGGAAAAGCCCAAAGCCCCTGCACGCAGGCCTTCCTCCACCAGCCGCGCCATTTCGGCGATGTCGGCCTCGGTCGGCTCTTCATTGTCCGCGCCGCGCTGCCCCATCACATAGGCGCGCAACGCGCCGTGCGGGACATGGGTGCCAATATCAATCGTGCGCGGCAGCCGTTCGAGCGCATCGAGATAGTCGGGGAAAGTCTCCCAGTCCCATTTCATACCCTCTGCCAATGCAGTGCCGGGGATATCCTCGACACCTTCCATCAAGCCGATCAGCCACTCGTGCTTGTCTTTCTTCGCAGGCGCAAAGCCGACGCCGCAATTGCCCATGACGACGGTGGTGACGCCGTGCCAGCTCGATGGCCCCATCTCGCTATCCCATGTTGCCTGCCCGTCATAATGCGTGTGGATATCGACAAAGCCGGGGGTGACGATCTTGCCGGTAGCGTCGATTTCTTCCCGGCCGGTGGTGCTGATATGCCCGATGGCGGTGATAACGCCGCCGTCGATGGCGACATCCGCCGCAAAGCTTAGGGCACCCGTTCCATCAACCACATTACCGCCGCGAATGACTAAGTCGTGCATGTCGATTCTCCTCTATCCCGAGAAGAGTATCAGATTTAACCGTGCGGTTAAAGCTTACTCGGCAGGTTGAACTTCGCTGCCTTTGCGCAAGCGATTGCCTGCCAACCCGCGCAGTGCGGCAAAGAAACGCGGTACAATCGCATTATGCTGCATCCACGTGGCATATTCTGCATAGGCAGGGTCGGCCATCAGATGCTTTTCTTCGGTCCGCGCGCGCCAGTAATAGATGCCGCTGACCAGTGCGAGGATCGCGCTGTTGCGGATCATGTCGGCAGTGCTGCCCGTAGTGACGAGGAACGGCATTGTCGCCAGCCACCAATAACTGTTCTTGGCGAGATAGGCCGGGTGCTTGCTCCAAGTATAAGGGCCGTGGGTGAGTATGCCGCGGTGCGTCAGGTTGGAGAAGCGAAGCCCAAATGCTACCGTCGCCCAAGCATATATGCCCGTCAGAACGACCAGCAGCCCGCCCCATATCCAGAGCAACTCTGTCTGCCCTTCAAACCAATGCGCCCAGTCGCTGGTGCCGATATGATAGTCCAATGGACCGCCATTGTTCATCAGGATGAACGGCGGATAGCACATCAACGCCGCGACCCAGCCCGCCAAATAGGGGTTGGCGGTGCGGATATGCGCATCGAGTGGCTTCATCGTCAGCATGTAGCCGACTGTGGCAAACTGCACATCGACGAGGAACATCGCGGTGATCAGTGCATTCGCCAGCATCACTGGATTGGTCGCTAACTCGGCGAAGTTCATATTTACAATATCGCGGAAACCGCCCGGCACGATGGAGATCATGAAGGCGAGGAAAAAGCCCTTCACCGTCCATGCGCGCAGGTGATGGAAAATTTCGTCGCGGTCCCAATCGGCGCGACCGGCAATCCACGCGCCCAGATGCCAGGCGCCATCGCGTGGGTTCACCAGATAACGGTCGAGCCAGACGATATAAGGTATCGACAATATGATTAGCGGAATGGCAGCCGCCTGAAACATCTGCATCGAGAACAGATAATTGCCGTCCCAATAGAAGCGGCACAGCCCATAGATGCTCGCGATCACCGCCCATGTCGCCCATAACCCGGCGATCTTGACGATGCTGATGTCGAGCACATCGGCGACTGGGCGTTTCAAACTCCAGTCGATGCCGGTCGATGGACGACGGTGGACTTTGTCGATCAGCAGCGACCACAACACCATCGGTAACCCGCAAAAAACGAGCGCCACCATCGCTGAATAAGGGCCGTCCGCAAGCGCTGGCCAACCAGCAAAGCCCAAAGCCGCACCGATACTGCCGAAATTGCGCGCAATGATTACCGCCAGCGTCAGACCAAACAGCCCGCTCAAACCGACAGCAGTGCTGACGGAGGACACAGGCCGGGGATCGGCGGCTTTGACGGCGCGACTTTTCACGCTCTCAATCTAGTCGCAAATGGTTAAGAAATGCGTGAAAGCGGTTAGGTTTTGCGCTGCCCCAGCAACCGCAACCGCAGCGCGTTCAGCTTGATGAAGCCCGCCGCATCCTTCTGGTCGTATGCACCTGCATCATCCTCGAAGGTTACGACCTTTTCGGAATAGAGGCTGTTCGGCGATTTCCGCCCGACCACGCTCGCCAGGCCTTTGTAAAGTTTGAGCCGGACGGTGCCCGAGACATGTTCCTGGCTATGGTCGATGGCCGCCTGCAACATCTCGCGTTCTGGCGAAAACCAGAAGCCATTATAAATAAGCTCGGCATATTTCGGCATCAGTTCGTCCTTGAGATGTGCGGCTCCGCGGTCAAGCGTAATGCTTTCAATGCCCCGGTGTGCGCGGGCGTAGATTTCGCCTCCGGGCGTTTCATACATGCCGCGCGACTTCATGCCGACGAAGCGGTTTTCGACCAGATCAAGACGGCCGATGCCATGCTTGCGGCCCAATTCATTGAGCGCGGCAAGCAACGTCGCTGGCGACATCGCTTCGCCGTTCAAGGCAACGCCGTCGCCCTTTTCGAAATCGACGGTTATATATTCTGGCGTATCAGGAGCGTCTTCTGGGTTCACGGTGCGCGAATAGACATAATCGGGGGTTTCATCCCACGGGTCTTCGAGCACCTTACCTTCGGACGAGGTGTGCAACAGGTTCGCATCGGTCGAAAACGGGCTTTCGCCACGCTTGTCCTTGGGCACCGGAATCTGGTGCTGCTCGGCCCATTCGATAAGGCGCGTGCGGCTGGTCAAATCCCATTCGCGCCACGGTGCGATGACCTTGATATCGGGGTTCAGCGCATAAGCCGAAAGCTCGAACCGCACCTGATCATTGCCTTTGCCAGTCGCACCGTGCGCAATCGCGTCTGCTCCGGTTTCCGCCGCAATCTCCACCAGACGTTTTGAAATAAGCGGCCGCGCAATCGAGGTGCCGAGCAGGTAATCGCCCTCGTAGCGTGCATTGGCGCGCATCATCGGGAAGACGAAATCCCGCACGAATTCTTCGCGCAGATCGTCGATGTAAATATGATGATCGGGCACACCCATCAACACCGCTTTTTCGCGCGCAGGCCCAAGTTCCTCGCCCTGCCCCAGATCGGCGGTAAAGGTCACCACCTCGCAGCCATATTCGACCTGTAACCATTTCAGGATGACGCTGGTGTCCAGCCCACCCGAATAGGCAAGGACGACGCGTTTGATCGAATCTTTCATGGCAACACTTTCACGGCTAAACTGTCGCGGCGCGGCTAGCAGTCTGGACAGGCGGGGGCAAGGCGATAAGCTTGCGCGTTAAGGAGACTTGGCATGGCAAAATACGAGCTGAAGACCAAAGCGACGCCCGTCTGCGTGGATGCTTTTATTGAAGCCGTTGCCGACGAAAGGCAACGTGCCGATGCCATAAAGATCGCTGCGATGATGCAGCGGCTGTCCGGCCATCCGCCAAAGATGTGGGGTCCGAGCATCATCGGTTTTGGCCGATATCACTACAAATACGACAGCGGCCACGAGGGCGACATGGCACGTATCGGTTTTTCCCCGCGCAAAGGAAATACCGTTCTCTACATTGCTGATGGATTTAGCGGATACGCTGATCTCATGGCAAAGCTCGGCAAGCACAAAACCGGCAAGTCGTGCCTCTATATCAAGCGACTGGCTGATATTGATCAGGATGTCTTGGAGGAATTATGTGTCCATTCGCTAAGCTATATGGCGAAAAACTATCCGGGCGACGCATGATATACGAATATTAGTGCACTCGATAGATGACTAGATTTAGTCTGGTATTTTATGGCGCTTATGCCCGCCACGGCCGATATTTATTTGGTTGGTTTTGCGCCGACTGCGTGACATGAAATACAATCCGAACGCAGCAAATACTACTGCCAAGGCTATGATAGAATATGATAAAATAAGTCTCGTTTCCATTTTTGCTTCGGCCTCATTCTTATCGGCTATGAACGCTGATTATAAAAGAGAACCGGGCAAATATGTAAATTGTTCCAACGACGGACAAATAAGCATGGGCGGATTTCAGAAGGAGGTTGCCCTGTTAAACAGCCACAGCGACTATGTTGCCGGGCAGGCTGTAGGCCAAAAATTAAAGTGATGATTGCGGTGGCACGGAATCACTATTTTTGCCACGCCCCATTTGCCTAATAGCAAACTCACGCCGTCTTCGGGCTAATCTGATGAAGCCCCAAACCGCCAAAACTAAAATTACTGCAACTAAGCACAGTGCAACAATCAACCGGGTTTCCATCGAATCTCAATCTCAGCCGCGCCATAAAGCGCGCATTATTTTACAAGTCACGAACGAGATATTGTCATGTCAAATTTGTTTCAAGCATTTTTTGATTTTGACAGTGCTGCTGTAACCACAGCCACCTATTATGCGAATTGAGTGTCAAGGACAGGGTTTAACTCCCTTTTCCCTGTCCACCACACACTAAGCCGTTGGTAACCAAAATGACGATCCGATTATCACGCTGCATCCCGCTCTTGTTGGTTGCCTCATTATTGCCCGGCTGCCAGCAACAAAATGCTCTCGCCAATGAAGCAAAAGCGGCGCCAGCAGTCGCAACAAAAGCAAGCGCCGATAATCCTGTGGTAAT